>CAZRAW010000061.1:0-13671 GCA_964598065.1 uncultured Lentimicrobiaceae bacterium | reverse complement strand
ATTCGAATGGGAGATAATCAAAAAAGATGGAACCAGGAGATTCATTGAGGCATCGATATCTCTTATGAGGGATTCCGCAGGTGAGCCTGCCGGATTCCAAGGCATCCTCAGAGATATCACCGAGCGAAAAAAAACCGAGGATGCCTTAAAAGAAAATGAAGCAAAATTAAGTACAATTATTGAACATTCCCCGAACGGAATATATGTTATTGATGATAATGAGAAAGTTATTCTAATTAACGAAGCAATAGTTAAGATTATCGGATACCCGAAAAATGAGATTCTGCATCAATCCATTAAGAAATTTATTGATAAAGAAAACCTGCAAATGGTAGTTGAACGTTATAAAAAAAGGCTATCCGGTGAAAAAGTTCCATCGCATTACGAATTTAATGTCATCCGAAAAAACGGTGAAAAACGTATTGTTGAGATCATCTCATCTGCTGTTAAAGAGAAAACCGGAAAAAGTATAATCGTTGCACATATGGAGGACGTTACTGAAAAAAGAAAGTATGAAAAAGCACAGCAGTTTTTATATAACATTTCAAAAATCTCATTAACGGAAATTTCTCTTAAAGATTACCTTGGGCAGATTCATCAGGAGCTGAAACAACTGATGAAAGCCGATAATTTTTATGTTGCCTTATATGATTCATCTAATGGTAAATACAGCTTCCCCTATGATGTGGATGAATATGATGATTTTGACGGGCTTGAAAATATTAAACTCGATGGAACCATTACCGATTATGTTCGCAAAACAGCTAAAGGTCATATAATCACCAAAGAAACAGAACGCAAAATAAATAAAAAAGAAAAGATAAAAATAGTTGGCGAACCTGCTCTGGTATGGTTGGGCGCTCCGCTTATGAATGCATCGGGTGAAGTGATGGGGGTAGTTGCCGTACAGGATTACAAAAACCCGGAGGCATACACAAAGCGTGATTTGGAATTACTTGAAATTGTTGCAAACAACACAGGTGCTTTTATCGAGCGGGTAAAAAACATTGAGAATCTTAAAAAGGCTAAAGAAAAAGCCGAAGAAGCCGACCGGCTGAAATCGGCTTTCCTCGCCAATATGAGCCACGAAATAAGAACACCCATGAACGGAATCCTGGGTTTTACCGAGCTTCTTGAAGACACTGATTTCTCAGATGAAGAAAAAAATGAATTTATAAGCAATATTAAGAAGAGTGGAGCCCGTATGCTGAACACGGTTAACGATATCATTGACATTTCAAAAATTGAGGCCGGATTGGTAAAAACTTCTCTTCAGGTAGTCAATGTGAATGAACAAATAGAAAACTTCTGTCAATTTTTCAAACTCGAAGCGGAGGCAAAAGGGCTTAAACTCTCTTTTGACACTTCCCTTTCTTCAAAACCGGCCATTATCAAAACAGATAAGAACAAGTTTGGCTCCATCATAACAAATTTAATTAAAAATGCCATAAAATTTACCGATAAAGGCAACATACAAGTCGGGTACGAAATCATAAGGAAAGGGCATACAGATTTCCTGAGATTCTTTGTGAAAGATACCGGCATTGGCATCCCGGCATCGCGACAGGAAGCCATATTTAACCGTTTTGTACAAGCCGATATTGGAAATGCCAGGGCTTTCCAGGGCTCGGGACTGGGCTTGGCCATTTCAAAATCCTATGTTGAAATGCTCGGCGGTGAATTGTGGGTGGAATCGGTTGAAGGCAACGGGTCGAAATTTTATTTTACGCTTCCTTATCATAATGTGGAAACGGAAAACGAACCAAAGGAAAAGGAAAAGGAAAATGAACAGAAAAAAGAAAAACAGGACACTAATAGCCCCCACTTAAAGATACTGATTGTTGAAGATGACAAATTTGCTCTTGACTATTTTTCCATCGTGCTAAAGAAGGGATCGAATGAAATTTTATATGTTAACAACGGCGTTGAAGCTGTTGAGCTGTGCCGCAACCATCCCGATATTGACGTTATTCTGATGGACATTAAAATGCCCGGAATGGATGGTTATGAAGCCACCCGGAAAATAAGGGAATTCAATAAGGAGGTAATTGTCATTGCTCAAACTGCCTATGCTTTATCCAGCGATAAAGAGGAGGCGCTTGAAGCAGGCTGTAACGATTATATTTCGAAACCGATAAAGAAAAAGGCACTTTTAGCAATGATTGATCATCATCTGAAGAAAAAAAAGCGCACTTAACAAAGTAATCAATGGAATACCGAATTTGTCTTAAATGAATTTATTGGGGAAATAACAGCACTATTTTTCCCTAATGTATTACTATAATGAATTATTCAGAGAGATTATTTGCCTTGCAATGCGGAAAATAAAATATTTTTCTATTTTTGAAAAGAATTTAAACCGGGTATCATGGAAATGATTGACAAAAAACAATTTTTAGAAAATTTTAAGTATTTTGACAATGATATTGTATTGGAAATTATCAATATTTTTATTGATGAATATCCGGAACGTATGAAAACCCTGAGAAAAAACATTGACGAGAAAGATTTTGACCAAATCAAATTCAATGCCCATAGTCTGAAAGGCGTGGTAGCCAATTTTGTCGCCCCCGAAGTACAGGAGCTGGCACGGCAGGTAGAAATAAAAGGTGGAAGCAAGGATATGACCGGTATGGAAACGCTCTACAAACAGCTTTATGAAAAAGCGGGTATTGTAATTGAAGAGCTGAAGGAACTCAGGAAAAACTTTGAGTAGGCATTGACTTTTCTCTATCGCCAACTAATGTGTCAATCAATGTCTTTTAACAACGTCTAAGCCTAAAATTAAATATATTTTAATTCACGCAGCGTCTCTTCCACCAGCTTATAACTCCGCTCAATGTTATGGTCAAGGCCGACGGAAAAACGCACCAGTCCGGCAGAAAGGCCCATTTCCCGTTGCAGCTCTTCGGGAACCTCCGAGGAAGTACTTTTCCCGGAGTTAGAGAACAAAGTTTTGAAATAGCCGAGGCTGACAGCATGATAACCTACACCTTTGTCCTGCATCAACTCCATAAACGGAGCAGCCCGTTCAGCTGTCTCTAAGTCGATGGCAATTAAGCCACCGTAACCGAAATCTTTATTCATCAGCTTATTCATCAACTTGTGCTGCGGATGATCAGGTAGCCCGGGATAGATATGTTTCAGCCCTATTTTGCGAAATTTTTTCGCCATGAACATAGCATTTTCACTGTGTTTTTGCATGCGAATGTGCAATGTGGCCAGGTTTTTCAAAATATTGGAAGAACGCAACGGGTCCAGTACGGGCCCCAGCAGCATGGCCGTCCCATCGTTCACATTGCTAATGGCATTGATAAACTCTTCCGAAGCACAAATGGCGCCGGCAACAGTATCGTTTTTCCCGTTAATAAACTTCGTCATGCTGTAAACCACAATATCGGCACCAAGTTGTGCGGGAGAAAAAATCATCGGTGTAAAAGTATTGTCCACCACGAGTTTAATACCATGTTTTCGGGTAATTTTAGCAAGTTCCGGAATATCGGAAATCTGCAGCATCGGGTTGGTCATCGATTCGGTGTAAAGCACTTTGGTGTTGGGCCGGATAGCTTTTTTAATGCTTTCCAAATCAGTTATATTTACAAAAGAAACGTCAATTTTAAATTTTTTCAGATAATTGGCAAGAAAGGCATACGTTCCTCCGTAGGTCGTTATACTGGTAATGATATGGTCGCCTGTGTTACAAATTTGCAACAGAGTGGTTGTAATGGCAGCCATTCCCGAACCTGTAACCCAGGCCGATTCGGTATCTTCCATGGCGGCGAGCGCTTCAGCAAGGTATTTATTCGTTGGGTTCCAGTGTCGCGAATAGAGAAAGCAGCCTTCGCTTTCGCCATGAAAGGTCTTTATCATTTCCTCTTCGGTCATAAAAGTAAAAGTGGCAGAGTCTGTAATCGAAGGATTTACGCCTCCGAACTCGCCGAATTGTTCCAGTTTCTGAATGGCTGTTGCCGGGTCTGAATGGTTTTTCATTTATTTAAATTTTTCAGGTTATTTTTTTCTGCAAATTTAAGCATTGACAATAAATATTGTAATATTTTATTGGTTTGCTCATAAATTTTAAACAGAACTTATAATTTTACATAATTTCGCATCAATTAGTACTGGTTTTCTATTTTTAGAAAAAAGAGACAACACTACATTTTCAAATTGATAGTCCCGATAAAAAAATTTAAGGTTTTTAAGATTGATGTGCGCACTTCTTTTTTGGCAATTGTGCAGCAATATTATGTTTTGGGAGCGCTTTTCAGTTGGAATTTTAAATAGAAAATGAGACCCCGAACCTCAAACTATAGATTATGGTTCTACTACCATTTTAGTGGGTAAATTGCTTTTGCAGAACGAATGGCATTCTTTTGGGAGAAGTCAGGAAACCGAAGACGGAAGCTTTTCGATTATACAATGACCAATAAATCTATTATTTATATTAGTTACGGTATATTAAAGAACCTGTTGTCAGGACGCTGTTTTCTTCCGACTTCCGACTTCCATCTTCCATCAAATCAGTAATTACACGATACAACAGTTTTCCACAAAATTTGCAGTAGTACCGATATTAGAATCTTTTTAACATCTGATTTTTGGTAAAGTAAGCTTCTGCCTTCCTTTTCCGTACGTTTTTTTTGTAATTTGGCCCACTAAAAATTTGTGTATGAAATTTACGGCAAATCAAATTGCTAAAGTCATAGACGGCGTTGTGGAAGGGAATCCGGAGACAGAAGTTTCCACCCTTACAAAAATTGAAGAGGGGAAACCGGGCAGTCTGAGTTTTTTGGCCAACCCCATTTATACAAAATTTATTTACACAACGGAGGCGGATATTATCATTGTAAATGAGGATTTTAAGCCGGATAAGCCGGTAAAGGCCACCCTTATCCGGGTAAAAGATGCCTATTCTGCTTTTTCCGGCTTGCTGGAGATGTATCAGCAGGCAAAAAACAATAAGTCAGGGATATCGGTGAGAGCAGCTATTGCTGCTACTGCAGAAGTAGGAGAAAATGTTTATATCGGTGATTTTGTCGTAATTGGTGAAAGTACTACCATTGGAAATAACACAAAAATTTATGCCAACACCTGCATTGGTGATCATTGTAAAATTGGCAGCAATACCACCCTTTACTACGGGGTAAAAGTTTATGATGAATCAGTGATTGGCAATGAGTGTACTTTACATGCCGGGGTTACCATTGGAGCTGATGGTTTTGGTTTCGCCCCCCAAAGAGATGGTGATTTCAAAAAAATCCCTCAGATCGGTAATGTAATCATTGAAGACCGGGTAGAAATCGGCACCAACACCACCATCGACCGTGCCACTTTAGGCTCGACCATTATCAGAAAAGGTGTCAAACTGGACAATCTCATTCAGATTGCCCATAATGTTGAAATTGGTGAAAACACGGTTATTGCCGCCCAGACAGGAATTGCCGGTTCTACAAAAATTGGGAAAAACTGTATGTTTGGCGGTCAGGTTGGTATTATCGGTCATCTTACCATTGCTGATGGGGTAAAAATCACAGCACAATCCGGAATTGGAAAAAGCATAAAGAAGCCCAACAGTGTTTGGGAAGGTTCTCCGGCTTTTCATCTATCTGATTTCCTGCGTTCTTATGTAAATTTTAAAAATTTCGACCATATTGTTGATCGCATCAGAAACCTTGAACAACAGTTGAAAAAGAAGTAACGAAATACTTTTAACCTTCTTATTGTCAGGCCATATTCTTTTAGCTTGTTCATCTTTTTCATCTTTGCAAGAAAAAAGTCGCAGCAAATAAAAAAAATACTAATTTTGCAGCCAATTATTTATCAATAACATAACATAGATTTAATGACTGAAAGGCAAACAACACTGGAAATCCCCGTTTCTATAGAGGGACAGGGTCTTCATACCGGAACAATGGGAACGATGACTTTTCGCCCTGCTCCCGCAAACCACGGAATTAAATTTAAAAGAATTGATTTAGAGGGCCAACCTGTAATTAATGCTACCATTGAGAATGTTGTAAGCACCAGTCGCGGCACCTGCATAGGAATCGGTGAAGCTAAAATTTATACCATTGAGCATGTAATGGCAGCATTCAGCGGCACGAAGATAGACAATGCTCTTGTTGAGCTTAACATGGAAGAAATTCCCATCAAAGACGGTTCTTCCAAATATTTTGTTGAAGCCATTGAAAAGGCAGGTGTAAAAGAACTGGACGCCGAACGTGAATATATTGAGATAACGGAAAATATGGTTCTGGAAATTCCTGAGAAAAAGACGAGGATTGAAATTCGGCCTTCCAAACGTTTCTCCCTCAACGTTACTATTGATTTTGAAACAAGAGTATTGGGCGAACAAACCGCAGTTATTGACGACATAAAAGAATTTGGGACAAGTATTTCTCCCTGCCGTACATTTGTGTTTCTCCACGAGCTGGAATTCCTGTTAAGAAACAATCTGATAAAAGGAGGCGATCTGAACAATGCCATTGTTTTCGTTAATCATCAGTTACCACAGAGCGAGATGGACTATCTTTCTGATCTTTTCCACAAACCGAGAGTAAAAGTTAACGGTAACGGAATTCTCAATAATTTATCACTCTATTTTGACAATGAGCCTGCCCGCCATAAATTGCTGGATATGATTGGCGATTTATATCTTCTCGGCAAGCCCATCAAAGGACATGTAACGGCCTATCGCCCCGGACATCATGCTAATACTGAATTTGCCAAGTTAATTGCAGACAAAATAAGTGTGTTGACAAATGATTAAAGAACCGCCTTTTGACATTTATGCCGATCCGGTCTATGATATTAACCGGATAAGAAAAACACTCCCTCACCGCCCGCCGTTTTTACTCGTGGATAAAATCCTGGAAGTCTCAGAAACTCATATAGTAGGCCTGAAAAATGTTACCATGAATGAGGTGTTCTTTATCGGACACTTTCCGGATGAGCCCATCATGCCCGGTGTACTTCTCATAGAGGCCATGGCACAAACCGGAGGTATTTTTGTTCTTCACGGCATTTCTGACCCTGAAAAATATTCTACCTACTTCTTAAAAGTAAACAATGTCCGGTTCCGTTCCAAAGTGGTTCCCGGCGACACATTGATTTTTTCGCTTGAACTTGCCGCCCCTGTTAAAAGGGGTATCTGCGATATGCGTGGAAAAGTTTTTGTCGGCAACAAGCTTGTGATGCAAGGCGATTTGGTTGCACAAATTGTTAAAAACAGATAAAAAATGAATCAACCGTTAGCCTACGTTCATCCTCAGGCAAAGATTGCCTCTAATGTAGTTATCGAGCCTTTCGTAAATATCGAAAAAAATGTGGAAATCGGAGAAGGTACATGGATAGGCTCCAATGTTACCATTATGCAAGGCGCCCGTATCGGTAAAAATTGCAAAATTTTCCCTGGCGCGGTTATTGCAGCCATTCCGCAGGATTTAAAATTTTCGGGAGAAGAAACTTTAGTGAAAATAGGCGATAACGTAACTATGCGTGAATTTGTAACCATCAATCGCGGCACCAAAGTAAATTGGGAAACAGTGGTTGGAAACAACTGCTTACTGATGGCTTATGTTCACATCGCTCACGATTGTATTCTCGGAAACAGCGTTATACTGGCCAATGCCTGTAACCTTGCCGGCCATATCGAAATAGATGACTTTGCCATTTTAGGAGGAATGTCAGCTGTGCATCAGTTTGTACACATTGGCAAATACTGTATGGTGGGCGGTGGCAGCATGGTTAGCAAAGATGTACCACCATTTACCAAAGCAGGCAGAAGCCCCATTTCTTTTGTAGGGGTTAACTCCATTGGTCTGAGACGACACGGATATTCCAATAAACAAATCAATTTCATCCATGATATTTACCGGAATCTTTATTTAAAAGACCGCAACATTTCGCAGGCTACCGACTATATTGAAACCAATATGCCCATCAATAAAGACAGAGATGAAATACTAAGTTTTATCAGTAGCTCCCAGCGGGGCATCATGCGCGGATATCACCGAATAAAAGAATAATTATAACTGTTTAGAATTAATATATTATGGCAACAACAGCAGATTTCAGAAACGGTTTGTGTATCGAATTTAACGGAGACTTATGGATTATTGTTGAATTTCAACATGTTAAACCCGGAAAGGGCCCGGCGTTTGTTCGTACCAAATTAAAAAATGTAAAGACAGGACGTGTTTTGCCTAACACTTTTACCTCAGGGGTAAAAATTAACATTCAGCGTATTGAGAAAAGAAATTATCAGTATCTTTATCACGAAGGGGAGCAGTATCATTTTATGAATACCGAAGACTATGAACAGACATTTTTGGACAAGGTTCTTATTCCTGCGCCCGATCTTTTGAAAGAAGGAGATATGGTAACCATTGCATTTCATACCGAAACCGATTCCCCCATTGCCTGCGAAATGCCTTCTTACGTAGCGCTTGAAGTTGTTTATACCGAACCGGGAGAAAGAGGGAATACCGCTACCAATACCTTTAAAGATGCCAAAATGGAAACCGGAGCCATTGTAAAAGTTCCGCTTTTTATCAATATTGGTGATAAAATCAAAGTTGATACCCGCAGCCACGAATATTCGGAACGTGTTAAAGAATAACGAAACAAATTGAATACATTTCAGCCGGGATGTTTCAGTTCCGGCTTTTTTAATGCGTCTCCCTTAGGCTTTTCATGGGAATGATAGACATCAAGAGCAACCAAAATTGCCATAAAACCCCATACCGGAACGGAAAGTTTATCCGTAGAAAGAAAGTTATTCAGAAAGCCATGGACAAAATAGGTGATTAACCCCAACGTTATCATCAGGCTCATAAAGCTTACCTCTCTGTTCTTACCATCTCTTGCGCGGCGGTAAATCATCAATCCAAGGTAAACAGCATAACCGAATAAAAGCAAAACGGAAAGCAAACCCAAAATCCCTTCCTCCGACAAAGGTCCGAGATATTCGCTATGAGCCGTACCGCGGTCGCCGAAGTTTGTGGAAATCACCGTGCGTTCGCTGGCAAGCTGAAACGGTGCATATACAAACTGATAGGTTCCCGGCCCCCACCCCAGCAAAGGCCGCTGTTCAAAAAGTCTGATGGCAGATGCCCAACGGTTAATACGTTCCAGATTAGAAGCATTCGAAGAAATATTTGTCATGGAGTAAAGATGTTGCTCAAGATTGGGGGAAGGGCCTTGCCTGTTTTTTTCAAGTTTGTCCAATAAGGGCTGTCGGAAAGCAAAAACAAGCCCCAAAAACACAATGAATGTCATAAGTACCCAGCGAAAACGGATGCGCAACAGTACCAATATTAATACTACTGCCGCAACCGAAACTCCCAGCCATGCCGCACGACTGTAAGAAAATATAATAGCTACAACATACAAGCCAAGAAATGGCAGTGAAAAAAGCCTCCTTTTCACAGACAACCCCGGAAAAATAATATAAGCTGTCAATACCGGCAAAAACATCGCAATTGCCGCACCATAAGCCGTATGATCGTTATAAAATGGGGTCATAACCCAGTGTGCGGAATCTTCATCAAAACCGTATGCTGAATGACGAATGAGCGTATAAACAATTACGCCACTGAGCGCCAACATGTATAACCACAAAAAGCGGTGAATATTTTTCTTCTCACGAAACATGGGAACAGCCACAAAATAAAAAGGAACCACAAACCATATTCGTGACAAAAGATGTTTAAAAGAAACCAGTGGTATTTGGCTGGAAACGGATGTAATAAGCATCCACAGCAAGTTGAAATAAATCAGATAGGAAAGCCAATGCCGGGCAACCTGACGGTTGTAGTTCCTCTCCAAAAGCAGGTTTCCCAAAAAGACAATCACCACACCAAACATCAACGGCTCCGCGGGAACCGAAAGTGCCGCCCCGATATTGACATCTTTAAGATTTATGGCGAGAGGGGTGAAAAAAGTGATAAAAAGAAGTATCTTGTCGAGTGAGACAATGTAATAATAAAAAACGATGAGCACCAACGGCAAAATAAAAAACCACAGGGTCTTTTTCTCTAACATGAAAAATAAACTCACGTACAGGAATAAAGCCGTGAGCAAATACAATATTATAATATTCTTTGTTTTAACCGAAAGTTCCATGATCGGTGTCTAAGTTTCGGAGGAATTTTTTCGTTCCAAAAAAGAAATCACGATTAGCGAAAGCATAAATACCGACAAAACGGCCACCAACACAATAAGCCAGCGTACGGGATAAACTTTTTTAGCAGACGCATACGGATGGGTTACCACATTGGTATAAGTAACATTTGAAACGACATGCCGGTATTCCACCTCGTAGCTTAATTTCACCTGAACATAGGCAGCAGCTTCTTTCTGAAGCATTTTGACCAACTGAACCAGTTCGCCCCCGTACTTGCCCATGTTGTACGCCAGCCGCCTGGCTTTTTTAGTATTTACCGCCTCCGGACTGCCCTGAACATTACGCAAATAAGCCATCATAATTTGCTGTGACTCATAATTATATTCAAAAATACCCTTCTCTGTGCCGAGTATTCTCAGACGACTTTTCAACGAATCCATCATAATTCGTTCACGTTTCAATTGTCCGGCATAAGCATTGGCCAGCTCCCGAAACTTTTCTTTTTGCATACGCCGTACTTTTTTATTGTAAAAATTCAACAAAGCATCCACCATCAACTTAGCCGTATCGGGGTTTCTGTCAAGCACTTCAACGTCCACAGCTTCGTAACTTGTCTTGCTAATCTTTACATTTTCGCTATAACGTCTGTAAAGCTCTGTCTGGAAATATTTATAATGCGGATCAATCTTATAATGCTTAGCTAAATCGAACCGTTGTATCATGCTATCGGTAATATCCTGTGAGTGAAACACCTGAATCATCTGCTCGGTTGTACTCTCTTTGGAATATGCTTTAATGTTATAAGGATAAACAATGGCATACGATCTATAAAGCGGAGTAATAAACCGCTTACCGGAAAAAATAGCCGCAAGTCCGGCAGTAACCAAAACAATGATAATAAGTGGGTATTTCCATTTCATTAATATATGCCAACTTGCCCGACTGTCAAATTTATATTCCATACTTCAAAATTTTAAGAAATGATTTAGTGGACAAACAATTTGTTTATTTTCCACTTTCCTGACTATCAATACGATATATTAAATTTAAAAACCAAAAGAGCTAAACTCTCCGATTTCCTTTTTCAAGGCTATGCATTTATTCAAAAATCAAAAATATAAAAATAAACGGGGCGACGGAAAGAAAAAAGCAGTTTCTCATTAAGTTCAAAGGCACTCTTTTTAAATATTTTCGCCGGCTTTGTCTTTGAGAATGCCGATAAACTGCTTAATATCCAATGCCTTGACTGCAATTCCCAAAAGAAATCCGAGACCTGTCAGCAACAGCAGCCTTATTTCCCACGATCCGATACCCAAATATTGTAAGACAAATGCCAGCAAAAAGGTCCCTGCAAATAATAATGACAGCCGAAACCATAACCTGAATCTGCTTTTTAAATGTAAAATTACAAAAGCGAATATGATTTGCAATAAAGCCGTCAGTATTTGTGTTGAAAGTGTTGCCACAGCCGAGCCCACCGCATGATATTTAGGAATGAGTATCCAGTTTAGACTAAAATTGAGCAAAAGCCCCAACAATGCAATGGTATTCAATGTTCTAAGGCTGTTATTTGCTGTAAGCAGAGTTCCGAAAATATAGTTTGATGCTACACCCACAAAACTCCACATCAACAGTTTAAAGATGCGTGCCGATTGTACGATACGCAGCTCAAAAGCAATGGTTGTTTCACCTGCATGTTGCGTGTACATCAGAAGCATAATATCCCTGGCAAAAAATTGCGTTGCAACAGCTACAATCAGCGCTCCGCTCATAATGATAGAAAAAGACAATCCGACCAAACCATCGATGGATTTTTTCTCTTTCAGCATTTTCGAAAACAGAGGAAGCAACAAAACGGCAAACAGGTAAGCCACATTTTGGGCGGCATCCAACAGCCGGTAACCCTGTGCATATACACCAGCCTGCTGGTCGCCAAGCGGATGGGGCAACAACCGTTCAATCATAACACTGTCCATGCGGGAATAAAAGCTCATAATGAGTACGAGCAAAGCAAAAGGCAGACTTCTGCGAAGTATCATTTTAAAAAAAGAAAAATCCCAGCGCAATCTTAGTTTTCCGGATTTGCGCAGGACAATCAGCAGCGCAAAAGCTACCGTAAGCAGATAAGCCAGTGTTTGGGAATAAACAAACCATTCAATAGAGAAATGCCCTCCGAGTAATCCTGTCCATAGCAACACGCCTACAATTACAATCATGAACACGCGGTCCATGATGGAAATTATACTGTCGGTAGTAAAAAGCAACAGCCCGGAAATATTTGACCGCAAATACAAAATGAATGAGAGTAGAAACTGGTTGAATCCCACCCACGCCAGCAGATAAAGTTGCCTGCCCTGATAGCCTATGAGCCTGGCCACGAGGAAAACAAGCAGCCCATACCCAAAACCGAGGAACAGCTTCATGGTAGCCATACCGCCAAAATGTTCCTGCAACTGGTGACTGTTACGGGCAATGTTACGGTTGTTGAAGTTGGTAATCCCCAAATCGAGAAAGATGAAAAAGAGATAGGAAAAGTTGAAAATGGCAAAATAAAAGCCATATTCCTGCGTGCCGGTAACATTCTGTACCTGCCTGTCAATTCCCAAAATCCAGAACGGTTTTACCAAAAGGTTCAGGAACAACAAAAACATCAGGTTCTTCAGAAATTTCTTCTGCATCACACAAAAATAAACAATTGCTGAGGAATTTGCAGCATCCCGTTACCATATACCCGGCAATGATACAACGGCTTACTAAAACATTTGGAGCATAAAACTACTCAAAACATGGGGAAGCAGTATTATAGTCAAACCTATACCGAAAACAGCGCCCCAGAAATGTGCACTATGCCCCACATTATCATGACCGTGCTTTTGCATATAAATCATATACGCAAGATACAGGATACCAAAAAGCCACGATGGAAGAGAAAAAGGAATGGGGAAAATGTAAATGCTTCCCACAGGATAAATCAGAATGCTGGAAAATATCACGGCCGAAACTGCTCCCGAAGCTCCCACAGCACTATAATAAACATTATCCTTATACTTGTTAAAATCGAAAAGTACTGAAAACAAGACACCTCCGATATAAAACAACAGATAATAAAACATCCCCTTGACTCCGTAATTCATCCCGAAAGCCTTTTCAACAATATCCCCAAAAGAATAAAGTACCCACATGTTGACGAATAAATGCAGCCAGCCGGCATGAACTAAAGCATAAGAAGCAAAACGCCAGCCTTCATTCCGATGTTTAACGGCATAGGGGCTAAACTTCAGCTGTTCAAACAATACAGGATTGTAAAAGGCCAAAATAGATATTATAACTGTGATGGCAATAATTATGATATTCATAAAAACGAGTTTCTGTGTAAAGGTGCAAAAATAACGAAATGTCAGGAGAAAAACATTTATAAAAACGGACATCTTTACCAGATGCTAATTTCGGGCATGTGCATCCATTGGAAACATGACCTTAAAACAGTTACATAGGGTTTGCTGAAAAGCTCAGATGTGCGTCAGATTTGGATTTTGTGAAGTGAA
>CAZRAW010000060.1:0-13694 GCA_964598065.1 uncultured Lentimicrobiaceae bacterium | reverse complement strand
ATTATACACTAAAAATTATTTTATCTTAATTGCGAAGTGAGCTTACTTAGGGTTTAACCTAAAGCAAGACGTTTGAAGTCAGTAACCGTAAGCTCTTTGTCGAAGCTCTGCAGGTACTGCTGAATATTCTTCTTTGAATCTTTAATAAAAGTCTGATTCAACAATGTGTTTTCTTTGAAAAATTTGTTGAGTTTACCCGTAGCGATTCTTTCAATCATGGCTTCGGGTTTGCCTTCCTGGCGAGCCTGTTCTTTTCCAATTTCAATTTCGCGCTGGATAATTTCTTCCGGAATACGTTCTTTGTCAACAGCTACGGGCGCCATGGCCGCAATTTGCATGACTACATCATGGCCGGCAGCGGCAAATTCTTCACCGGCTTTGTTTAAACCTGCAATGCTGGCAATACGGTTGCCGGGGTGAATGTATGCGTAAACACCTTCGGCTTCAACCACCTCATATTTTCCAATCTGAATTTTTTCACCTATGACGCCGGTTTTATCAACAATCGATTCTTCAATGGTACGGTCGCCGAGTTTCAAAGCTTTTAATTCATCCAAAGTCCTGGCGCTGTTTTCAACAGCAAGGTCAACAACCGACTGCACATAGCTGATAAAATCCTGGTTTTTGGCAACGAAGTCGGTTTCGCAGTTAATCATAACAGCAGCAGCAAATTTATTATCATCACTGATTTTTGCCAGAACAACACCTTCGGCAGCTTCACGGTCGGCGCGTTTTGCAGCTACTTTTTGTCCTTTTTTACGCAGATAGTCAATGGCTTTTTCCTTGTCGCCATCGGTTTCAACCAGTGCCTTTTTACAATCCATCATACCGGCGCCGGTGGCTTTTCTCAATTCATTTACTTGTTGAGCGGTTATCTTCATTTTAAAATATTTTATCTTTTTTTTGTAAACGATTATTTATTAAGCTTTTTAGTAACAGGTTTTCTTACGATTCTGGGTTTTTTAATCACTTTTTCAGCAGCAATATCAGCTTCTTCTTCAGCTTGTTTCAGCGTTTCCGACTTGGCTTTAAGATCTGCTTCTTTGGCAACTGCCAGAGCATCTTCTTTTGCTTTTTTCTCTGCAGCGCTTTTCTCGCGGGCCATTTTGCGTTCAGCGAGGCCTTCGGCTACTGCAGAGGTAACCACATTCACAATCAACGTAATACTTTTTGAAGCATCGTCGTTGGCCGGAATGGGAAAATCAATAAGGTTGGGATCGGTATTGGTGTCAACCATGGCGAAAATGGGAATATTTAATTTCCGTGCTTCGGCAACGGCAATTTTTTCTTTATTAATGTCAACGATAAACAAAGCAGCCGGAATACGCGCCATATCGGCAATGCTGCCGAGGTTCTTTTCTAATTTGGCACGCTCGCGGGTAACTTGTAAACGTTCGCGTTTTGAAAGGTTTTTCCACGAATTGGTGGTTATCAGTTTATCAATATTGGACATTTTCCGGATGGCTTTGCGAATAGTGGCAAAGTTTGTGAGCATTCCTCCGGGCCAGCGTTCCGTTACATAAGGCATATTGATTTTTTTTGCCATTTCGGAGACAATATCTTTAGCCTGTTTTTTGGTCGAAACAAAAAGGATTCTGCGGCCCGATTTGGCAATTTGTTTCATCGCGGCGGAAGCTTCTTCTAATTTGGCCTGTGTTTTATACAGGTCGATAATATGAATACCATTGCGCTCCATAAAGATGTAAGGAGCCATGCTGGGATTCCATTTCCGTTTGAGGTGGCCAAAATGTACACCGGCCTCAAGCATTTCGTCAAAGGTTACTTTTACCATGTTAATCTGTTTTATTTGTTTACATTCACTAAAATCAATTGCTGAATAGTCCGCCGTGGGAGTTTCAGTAATTTGGATACTAAACTCGTTCCAATATCTTGAAAAATATTAACGTTTGGAGAACTGGAATTTTTTGCGAGCTTTTGGTTGTCCCGGCTTTTTACGTTCTACCATGCGGGGATCTCTTCTCATCAGCCCGTTTTCTTTGAGAACCGGACGATATTCTTCGTCCATTTTTACCAGTGCTCTCGAAATGGCGAGACGAAGCGCTTCGGCCTGTCCGTTAAAGCCTCCTCCTTTAAGGTTCACCTTGATGTCGAATTTACCGGTGTTATCAGTAAGAATCAATGGCTGCTCAACAACATAGTGCAAAATGGCTGTGGGGAAGTAGTCTTTAAAATCACGTCCGTTAACAACAATTTTACCATCTCCGTCTTTTACATAGATCCGTGCAATAGCAGTCTTTCTTCTACCGAGTGCATTTAAAACTTCCATTCTGTTATCTGATTGAATTTAAATTAATTTTCTTTGGTTTCTGTGCCTCCTGATTGTGCTCGCCACCGGCATAAACATAAAGGTTACGAAAGAGCTGGCTCCCCAGTTTGTTTTTTGGGAGCATGCCTTTAATGGCTTTTTCCACCATGGCGGCAGGCTTTTTAGCCATCAACTGTTTGGCGGTGGTAATACGTTGTCCTCCCGGATAACCGGTGTAACGAATGTATTCTTTTTGATCCCATTTGTTGCCGGTCAGCCGAACTTTGTCCGCATTGATAATAACCACAAAATCACCGGTGTCGGCATGGGGCGTAAAGTTAGTTTTGTATTTTCCCCTCAGGAATTTAGCAGCTATGGAGGCCAGCCTGCCAAGTACCTGATTCTCCGCATCAATCAAAACCCACTCTTTGTTAGCGGTTGCTTTGTTGGCACTGATTGTCTTATAACTCAATGTATCCATCTATCTGTTTGTTTCTTAAGCCTTTTTACTATTTCGTCCAAAAATCGGGGTGCAAAAGTAGAAACTATTTTCCATTTGGCCAAAGTTTTAAACATTTTATTGTTGATTTTTTTCAGTGATATTATTTTTTTGATTTGGGCGGGCTTGCCCACCGGCCAGCACGGGCTGTCCGCTATATCGTTGTTGCCGGCGGCAGGTTTTGCATCGGCAGTGCGGGGTCTTCGTGCCTCAGCCTCCGCCTGCCGGCAAAAACCAATGCCTCCGTCTGCCACCGGATGCCGCTGCCATCCCTGCCGCAGGGGATTCGGGTTAGCCATGAACAGTTGTGGTATGCGAAACAACCCCTCAGCTTCAGGCGAGGATGCCTGAAGAATTTTTCCTGTACTCGCACACCAAAATATGGGTTCGTTTTATAAGTCCTGTTCCTAAAAAAGGTTAAAAAAGAGAGGGATTAGTTGCGTGGTAAACTAAAATAGTTTTGTTTTGCAAAATAGTTTACCGGTAAACTGTTTTTAAATAGGAGGAATAAAAAATGAAAAAGATGGACCAGAGTATTGGCAGGCTGATTGCCCGTATTCACCGGGGTATCTACAACCAGGTGGCTGACCAGCTGAAAGATAAAGACATCGACGTGGGGCAGTTTTTCTTTTTGTGTTTTATTCAGAATAACGAAGGTAAAACACAAGAGCAGATTGCCCGCGGTATTTTGCTTGACAAAGCAACAGTTAGTAAAGGGATTAAGCGGTTGGTAGATCTCGGTTATGTTTCTAAAGAAGTTAATCCGGATGACAAAAGAGAATATAAAATATATGCTACTAAAAAAGCAAAAGCCTTCAAGCCTGAATTAGATATCATATATAATGAGATATATGACAGGCTGCATCAGAATCTTGACAAGAATGAAATCAAACAGTTGCAGTCTTTGTTAATGACAATTTATAAAACTTTCGAATAAAATAAACCGGAGATATTATGGATGAGGAAAAAGTGAAAAATGTAACAAATCCGGGCAACGAAGCCGGGAAAAAACAAAAGAAAAAAAATAAAATCAGAAGTGTAATAATTGCTGTATCACTCATTTTGCTGCTTCTTGGCGCTGCGACGTATTGGTATGTCGAAAAGGTGGGTTTTGTCAGCACGGACGATGCCTACATTGATGCCAACAAATTAAACCTGAGTCCACAGATAATGGGCCGTGTGGTGGCTTTGTATGCTGATGAGGGCGATGCTGTACGGAAGGGGGAATTGCTTGCTGCCCTGGACTCTTCCGATATAAAAGCACGTCTGAATCAGGTGGTTACTTCTCTGAATAGTGCCCATCTTGGTATAAAACTGGCACAGGTAAGGCTTGAACAGGCCCGCATTAATCTTAACCGTGCTGAAATTCAGATAAAAGGAAATGTGATTCCCCGTGCAAGATACGACAACATCCTAAAAGAGTTTCAGGCGGCAAAAGTGGAGCTTGAAATTGCAAAAAGCAAAATTGCCACTCTGAACATGGATATCCAGGTCATCAAAACAGAACTTGCTCATACCAAATTGTATTCAAACATTTCGGGGATCATTGCCAAAAGGTGGGTTTTGACCGGCGATGTGGTGGCTCCCGGGCAATCCGTTTTTACTATTTATAATTTGAAAAATATTTGGGTAACGGCTATGATTAAGGAGACCGATTTGAGTAAGATAGTTTTGGGCGATACGGTGAATATTCATGTAGATGCCTATCCGGACATAAAATTCTCCGGTAGAATTTTTGAGATAGGGAGCAATACTGCTGCCCTTTTTTCTCTGATTCCCCCGGATAATGCTTCAGGAAATTTCACCAAGGTTACACAACGCATACCCATAAAAATTTCCATAAAACATCAGGCAAAAACAATGTTAAAGTATGGCTTACTTCCCGGCATGTCGGTTGAAATTAAATTAAAGGCAAAAGGTGGCTCAGGATACAAAATATAGTAATTCGATTACCGGTTTAAGCATTGCGGAAGAATTTGAACCTAACAAATGGTGGGTATTGTTCAGCGTAATGATTGGTACATTTATGGCCGTATTGGACTCTACCATTGTTAGTGTGGCTTT
Source organism: uncultured Lentimicrobiaceae bacterium (assembly GCA_964598065.1). GTDB lineage: Bacteria > Bacteroidota > Bacteroidia > Bacteroidales > F082 > Sulfidibacterium. The sequence goes on along the minus strand of CAZRAW010000060.1, from coordinate 8,865 downwards.
CCCCAAGATGATGGCTGTTTTCGGCGTAAGTGTGGACCAGATTGAATGGGTAATGACGGCTTATTTTTTGGTTTTCGCCATTGCATTGCCTTCTTCCGGCTGGGTTGCAGACCATTTTGGGTACAAAAAGACTTATTTATTGGGGCTTTTCCTGTTCACTTTGGGTTCGCTCCTGTGTAGTCTTTCGTGGAATGAGAATGTGTTAATCTTTTTCAGATTAATACAGGGAGCTGGCGCAGGTTTTGTGATGCCTGTCGGAATGGCCATTGTAACCCGTACTTTTCCGCCAAAACAAAGAGGAACCGCCTTGGGATTTTGGGGCATTGCTGCTGCGGCATCGGTGTCGCTTGGTCCAATGGTCGGTGGTTACCTCGTAGATAATTTCACCTGGCATACCATTTTTGATATTAATATTCCGGTGGGTATTTTCGGTATGTTTGTTGCATGGATTGTCCAAAAAGAATACAAATCCAAAAATGTAACCAAATTTGACCTTTTTGGTTTTATCACCATGACGGTTGCTTTGGGGTCTTTATTGCTGGCCGTATCTACTGCAAATTCCAGTTGGAATACGGAGGGATGGACTTCCCCCTTTGTCTTGAGTTGCTTTTTTATTTCCGCCCTGAGTTTCATTCTCTTCTTTTACGTGGAGGCAACTGTCAGTGACCCTATTGTAAACATAAAACTTTTTAAGAATCGTAATTTCGGCCTGACTTCGCTGATTATGTTTGTTTTTGGGATTGCTTTCTTCGGTAATGCATTTTTACTCCCTATTTACTTACAAAATTCTTTGGGCTATACTGCTTTGCAGGCAGGGCTGGTATTTTTTCCCGTTGGTATTCTCCAGGCTTTTATTTCCCCTCTCGCCGGTCAGCTAACGGATCGCGTGAATCCCAAAATACCGGCTATTTTCGGAATGCTTATATTGTCTTTGTCCCTTTACATGTTTAGCTTTTTTTCATTACAAACTACTCATGCTCAGATTATGCTGCCTTTATATCTTCGTGGACTGGCTCTCGGGCTTCTCTTCACTCCGATGACCACCATTGCACTTCTTGACATTCCTAAGCCGCAGCTGGCTCAGGCTTCCGGATTGTTCAATACTGTCCGCCAAATCGGTGGCAGTTTCGGAATTGCTGTTTTGGGAACGCTTCTTGCACAAAGAGTTACGTTCCATAAACAAATATTTGGTGAGCAACTTAATGCCTCCTCCCCTGTTTTTCGGGAAGTAACGAAAGGACTGAAAGAATTTGCTCTGTATGCCGGTGGTGCAACACCCCATGCAGCCGTCCTACAGGCTAAACTGCTTATTGTTAAGAATCTTGTTGCACAGGCTTTTGTACAGGGAATAAATGATGATTTTTTTGTGGGGACGCTCCTTACAACCGTACTTATTATTCCTTTGTTAATGTTAAAAACCAAAAAACAGCATCGTTAACGCAAAAAACGAAAACAAATGAAAAAATTAATTTTATTTTCCGCATTATCGGCTCTTTTATTTATTCCGGTATTTTCTATAGCACAACATACTGTTAGTATCTCTCTTTCGCTGTCGAAGGCAATAAACCTCGCTACCAACAACCAGCCTTTGTTGCGTGAGGCGGAAGATTATGTGAAAGTTGCACAGGGTAATATTCAACAGTCGGAAAGTTCTAAATATCCACAAATATCGGCTGCACTTTCGTATGATTATATAGGGCCCATCCCTTCCATTGTCATACCTTTTGGCCCGGGAGGGCGTTTTGATCTGGCTCCTGCAAACAATTACAATGAACATATCGATATAAGGTATCTGATTTTTGATTTTAACCGCCGGAACGAATGGATAAACCTGTTAAAATCCAATAAACTGGCGGAACAGGAAAAGATTAACCTGCTGAAAAACAGGTTGGCTTACCGGACGGTACAAGCTTTCTATTCCATCTTGTTTTTTCGAAAAAGTTTAAAAGTTAAAGATGAACAGATGAAAGATTTGCTACATCATTTGGCTACGGCCAAAAAACTGGTAGAAACGGGATCGGCCATTAGTCTTGATACTCTTACTACACATGTGCGGGTTACTGCCATCGAAAATCAGAAAGTTGGTATTGAAAATTTATTACTCCAAAACGAAATTGTCTTGAAATCATTGTTGAATCTTAACAATGATGCAAGTGTTCGTCTTACAGGCGGGTTTATTAAATCCGTTCCGAAAATGCCATTGGATTCACTAATCGAAGTGGCTTTTGCAAACCGTGAAGATATAAAACTGACAAAAATCGGGGAACAGGCTGCCGGTATTCAAAAAAATATCGCCGGGCTGAATGGCAGACCAACACTAAGCGCTATAGGTAGTTACGGGCTTAAAAACGGATATCCCGGTATGTTGTACAAATTGCGTAGCAACTGGCTCCTCGGTGTGGCAGCGAATATCCCCATTTTTGACGGGTACATGAAAAAAGCAAAAATAGAAACGGCAACCTGGAATATTCATGCTGTGCAAAATCACCTTGATGCACTTAAAAAAACCATTAGCCGTGAGGTACAGCAGGCTGAATCGGAACTTTTATCCAGTCAGAAGCAGCTGAAATTGGCGAGAGAAGAGATTGTCAGTGCACAAGCTGCGTTGAAACAGGCGCGTGTTCAATACAAAAGCGGATATGTTACCAACCTGGCGTTGTTAGATGCCGAGACTTCGCTGACCCGCGCCCGGCTGAGTTATGTTGCCGGTCTTTATAAAATCACTTTGAATAAATACCGTTTGATGGAAACTATGGGATTAAAGATTTGGTAAGGGTTGAGATTGTTCCGTAGGAAAGCCTGCGGTACAAATCCCGACCAGCGATGGATTTTACAGCTTTTTCTTTGATACTTTTTCTTTATCCGACAGAAACAAAAATGAAAATTCGGACTTAAAGTCAGAGAATTCATATTAAAATTCGGACTTTAACTCCGGATTTTCATTATTTATTGTTATATTTGCAGAAAAATTGTTGTTATGTTACCACGATATTACGATCGGGTTAAAGATTTGATACCGAAAAATAAGGTGCTGATTATTTATGGCAGTCGCCGGGTTGGGAAAACCACATTGTTGAAAAAGGTACTGGAGTCCACCGATTGGAAATATAAAATTGATTCGGGTGAAAACATTCGGATAAACCAGATATTCAGTTCCAACGACTTTGCATTATTATCAGAATATGTTGAAGGCTTTGACCTTGTGGCTATCGACGAGGCGCAGGAAATTGTCAATATTGGGAAAGGGTTGAAGATACTTATCGACAATCACCCGGATTTGAAAATCATTGCTACCGGTTCCTCATCGTTTGACCTTTCGCAAAAAATTGGCGAACCGCTTACAGGGCGAAAAAAAGTTTTAAAACTATTTCCTTTTGCGCAAGGTGAGTTGCTTGACCATTTCTCAAAATTTGAGTTAAAAAATAATCTAAAAAATTATTTGATTTTTGGTTCTTATCCTGAAGTAATCACAAGCGATACCCGACAGGAAAAGACAGAAGTCCTTGATGAATTGGTAAGCTCTTATTTGTTAAAGGATATTTTGACCCTTGAGAAAATCAGAAATCCAAAAGTGCTGTACAACCTGCTAAAATTGTTATCGTTGCAAATCGGTAATTTGGTTTCGATTAATGAGCTGGCAAAACAGTTGCAAATCGATGGGAAAACGGTTAGCCGGTATCTTGATCTGCTTGAAAAAACTTTCATCATTTTCAGATTAGGTTCTTTTAGCAGCAATCCGAGAAAAGAGATCAGTAAAAAAAGCAAATATTACTTTTTTGATAATGGTATTCGTAACGGCATCATTATGCAGTTTGCTCCCTTGGAGCTTAGAAATGATATTGGCCCGCTTTGGGAAAATTTTATGGTTTCCGAGTTTTACAAAAAGAATTCCTATTTAAAGTTATTTCAGCAGCTCTATTTCTGGCGCAACTTCAACGGGCAGGAAATTGACCTTATCATTGAAAAAAACGGAAAATTGGAAACCTTCGAGTTTAAGTGGAAAAAAGACAAGGGAAAACTGCCCAATAATTTTAAAAATAAGTATGGAAACGTTGAATATCAAATAATTAATCAGAGGAATTACTTGGAATACCTCCGACTGGAATAAATCTTTACATGTTTGGGTGTACGCCTAATGTATTTGTATCGGCCTTCCGTTTTACTGACAAAATTCAATAGCCTCCTAATTCCCGCTTTGATAAACCTATTTCAAAGAAATTTCCACGGTTTTGCTTCGCCACACAAAATCAATAATGATACATTTTTTATCCTTGTCGTAATACCATCCCAAATTCTTGTGTTCTCCGTCTTTTTGGTAACGGATTTTTTGTGCCCGGCCTCCTTCGATAAATTTAAAATCAGTGTGCCCGGGCATTTGTCCGGTCATAATTTCAAATTTTACGTTTCGTGTCAACGGCATGCCTTCGTATTGTCCGCCTGTGCGCGAAAAAAGGAAAGTTTTTCCTAACACATTTTGAAACCGTAACAACTCGTACTGTCCTTTTTCGTAAGCGCCGAAAGTTTTTCCGTCATCTTCGTACATTTTGCTTTGCGAGCTTTTTCCTTTCGGTGCAGGATAAAACCGGATGGTTAAATCCTCGGAAGAATAATCATCGGTACTCTCAACCGCCTTTACCATAGGGATAAAAGCGCCGGCCCTGAAAAAAACCGGAATGGTTTCCAAACGGATGGGAACAGTTATCCAACGGCCACCTTTCACCTTTTGGCTGTTCCACCAGTTGTACCAGAGACCTTCGGGAAGGTATATCCGGCGCTGTTGTGCATTTTGGTGCAAAATAGGCGCAACAAGAAAATCGTCGCCCCACAGGTATTCGTCCATAACGGAATAAGCGGTACTGTCATCAGGGAAATCGAAAAACAATGGACGGATGATGGGTGTTCCCTCCTTGTGTGCCTGCCACACGGTGGTATAAAGATAGGGCAGCAGCCGGTAGCGTTCGTCCATAAACCGGCGGACAATACGCTGGGTAGTGGTGTCGAAAAATACCGGTTCCGAAGGAATTCCGGAGCCGTGTGGGCGCAGAATGGGGGAGAAGCAGGCAAACTGCAGCCAGCGGGTATATAACGTATCATCTTTCACTCCCTGTGCAAAACCGCCGGCATCGGCATGGATAAAAGGCATCCCGCTGAGGCTCATGTTAATCATAACGGGTAATTGTGCCTGAAGCCCGCCCCAGCTACGGCTTACATCGCCCGACCATGGAAAAACCGAAAGCCTTTGTGAGCCGGCATACCCTGCACGATTTAAGTCGAAAAGCCGTGTTTGTGGATAATATTTTCTGTAATTGTCGAAAAGCATTTTTTCCCAGTAAAATGCATAAACATTATGGATTTGCCAGGCGCTGCCGTTTACACAATATTCGTCGAAAGGATGACTTTCGGGTTCTCCCAAATCGCCCCACCAGCCGGCAACACCTATCTTAATCTGTTTTTGGTATTGTTCCCAGAACCACTGTTGGGCCTTGGGTTTAAAAATGTCAATCAGCGCCCCGTGACCAAAATAAAATTTGTTGTTTATATAAGTTTTTCCGAGACTGTCCGTGGCAAGAATACCGAGACTGTCGGCAATGTAAAAATTTTTCAGGGTATCCAAAATATATGGCTCGGTAATCAGGATGGTTTTCACGCCTTCTTTCCGGAATTTTGCTATCATCTGTTTCGGATGCGGCCAGTTTGGTTTGTACCACGCTAACCGTCCCATGGTCCCTTTGATGCTGTCGCCAAACCAGTAAAAATCCAGAATAATGGCATCGATGGGGAAATGTTTCAGATGCATTAGGCTCACAATGGAATCCGCCTCCTTCTGTGTACGGTAAGCCATGCGCGATTGCAGGTTGCCCAATGCCCAGCGGGGCGGCAAAGGCTGGGTTCCGGTGAGCTTTCCGTAAGAATGATAAAGGTCAGCGAAGCTATAACCGGCAATAAAAACATATTTCATTAACCCGCCGATAGCACCAAATTCCAGCTGGTTTTTCCGGGTTTTTCCAATGTCAGCATAGCCTTTTTCATGGTTGTCGAAAAACAACAGATATTTCCTCGAAGAGAGCAACATTGGAATGGAAAAATTCAGGTTGGGAGCTCCCGTTTTATAACCGTAGTGAGCCTGGTTATAAAGTTCAAAACGTTTTCCTTTCAGGTTGTCAACCGCACGTTCTCCTAATCCGTAAAAGTGTTCGTTTGGCGCCATTTCAAATTGTAGTCCGTCATTGTCCGAACGGCGGAAATAGCCCCTTCCTTCTTTTAACAATGTGTCGCCATGATACACAAAGCGAATTTTTACCGGGTTTTTGTCAATCACAACCTGTAGGCTGTCGGTACTGAAAATCAGATATTTGTCAGTTTCTTTTAACAAAGCAATACCGATTTTCGGAGGTAAAATAATAGCCACCGATGAATCGGAAATATTTGGCGAAGATTTGAAATCTTTAACCTCTGCAATCTTCGGCGAATAAAAAAGTACCTGCATGGCGCCATGGTTGGTTTCGATAAGCAGCTTGCCATTTTTAAGCTGATGGCTCAGATATTTTCTACTGTTGAAGATATAGTGTACTTGTTTTGTTACAGGCGGGATAAGTTTCACAGCCCGGGCAAAAGCTCCCTCTCCTGTCAGAAAGCAGAAAAGAAGAATCATGATAACACTCAGGGGAATAACTTTGCCGACTTTTGACAAATTGGTTTTGAAGCTTATCATTTGTTGCATGTTTTGTTTTTTGATGCCTTAAATTATTTGTCGGGATTTTATCCCCGGACAACCTGTCTTATCATCCCTTCGGGACCTTCTTTTCTCTTTCCCTGCCCGTGGCGATGACAAATAATTTACCAGCGAATTTATTCGAGGTAAACTATTTCTTTAGTTCTACAATCATGGGCGATTTGGCAGGAAGGGTAAGGCTGTTCAACTGCCTTAGAACTTTACCGGTCATAACTGTTTTCCCTTTGGTAAATCCTTTTAAATCGTTAGCAAAGCGTGTCATGTTAACGGTTATCGGCTTGTCGTTGTTGTTCAGCAAAACCATTACCTTTTTACCTTTGTAAGCACGGAAATAGACATACACACCGTTTTCGACGATATATTGGGTAAGTTTTCCGTATTGCACGGTTTTGTTATTTTTTCGCCAGTTCAACAATTTTCTCAGATAGTTGAAAGCATCATTTTGTTCTGCCGTTCTGCCTTGCGGGGTAAAAGCATCCAGCTTGTCTCCGGGCCAACCACCGGGGAAATCTTTCCTGAGATTACCATCGCCTTTTGATTTTTCGCCTGTCATCAGAATTTCCGTGCCGTAATAAATTTCCGGAATTCCGCGGGTGGTCATGAGAAAAGCCATAGCCATTTTCCATTTTTTCAGATTTTTGTGTAGCGTTGAAAAGATACGGGTCATGTCGTGATTATCTGCAAAAATGCTGAGTTTCATGGGGTTGCTATACACAAAATCCTGCGAAAGCACGTCGTAAAGCTGTGCCAAACCGGTATTCCAGCCTTCTTTCTGATTAAAAGCCTTGTTGATGGCATACATCAACGGAAAGTCAAATGCATTGGTCAGATGTGAATGATAGCCATCGGCATTGTGGTTGTTTTCTAACCAGTAAGCCACGGTAGCCGGATAGGAAAACCAGGTTTCGCCCACTACATTAAAGTGGGGATACTCTTCCAGTATCCGCTGCATCCATTTGGCCATAAAATCTTTGTAAGGATAAGGATAGGTGTCCTGCCGGATACCGTCCAGACCGGCATACTCAATCCACCAAATGCTGTTTTGAATTAAATAATTAGCTACCAAAGGGTTATCCTGGTTCAGGTCGGCCATAGTTGTGTCAAACCAGCCTGCCACCATGTGCCTGTAATCGTATTGTGAAGCATGCGGATCGGATACAACCCCGCCATGATAATTTGAACGGGTAAATTTCGGCCATTCGTTGTACCAGTCAGGAGTAGGCAAATCATTTTTCCAGAAATAATTGGTGCCGCAATGGTTGAAAACCATGTCCTGTATGACTTTCAATCCTTTTTTGTGGGCTTCCCGCACCAGATTCCGGTAATCACTGTTAGTGCCGAAACGCGGGTCCACTTTGTAAAAGTCGGTCATGGCATAACCGTGATAGGAGTATTTCGGCATGTTATCCTCCATCAGCGGCGTGCTCCAAATGGTAGTAATGCCGAGATTTTTCAAATAATCCAAATGCTCTTCAATTCCTTTAATATCTCCGCCGTGCCGACCATTTGGATTTTTAATATTGACTTTTTCTAGCATGCCCGGCATGTTATCGTTGGTGGTGTCGCCATTGGCAAACCGGTCGGGCATAAGCAGATAAATCACATCCGAATTATCAAAACCCTGATGAAGTTTGGGGTTTTTATCTCTTTTGTTTAGTGTGTAAGCGTATTGTACAATATCCTTTTTCCCTGTTTTGAAATGAATGGTAAAAGTTCCGGGTTGGGTTGCAGAAGAAATCACCAAATCCAAAAAGAGATAGTCAGGACTTTTTACGTGAATAGTTTGTTCAAGTCGCACCCCCGGATAGTTGATCACCGGACGGGTTTCCGAAATACGCGGGCCGTAAACCAGAAGCTGAAGGTTATGGTCGTGCATGCCTGTCCACCACGAAGGCGGATCCACACGTTTTACATTGATTTTTTGAGCATAGGAAAAAGTGCTTCCCAGCGAAAGCAAAAAGGTTAGTAGTAGTGTTTTGACTCTCATAAATTTATTATTTTGATGTAATTGGAAGTTCAAAAATAAGATAAATTGAAGTGCTCTTGTTGACAGGAGAGAGAATTTCCCTTTTTTAGCTATTTAGAGTCTGTCTATAAAGTCCGCTAACTTCGTTATACTCGTTTTTCATACC
>CAZRAW010000059.1:0-13965 GCA_964598065.1 uncultured Lentimicrobiaceae bacterium | reverse complement strand
AGTCCTGCCACTCCGACAAAAGGTTGCCCGTCGGGCAACCTTTTTTTGTTTATAAAAATAAAACTCTTTCGGTGTTCGGGGAAGGTCAGGTATTCCGGGAAACTGTTTTTCAAAAACTATTTATGCCCAAAAATCATTTAAAGCCGTCAAATAATATATTTTTGTACATTTCCTCCGCACTAATAAAATTATGGGAATTGTTATAAAGCAGGGATTTTATAATTCTTTATGGTTGGCCATTGGGATAATTATCGGATATGTAAATATCATTTTGCTTTTCCCGGTATTCTTAACTGCTGATCAGTTTGGTTTAACAAGAATTTTATGGGCTGCCGGGTCCGTATTTGCTCAGTTTGCTCTGTTGGGAAGCCCACAAATACTGGTAAAATATTTTCCTGAGTTCGGAAAACAATCCAAAGCCAGAGGAGAATTCTTTATGCTTATGTTACTTATTCCACTTTTGGGGTTTGTAATATTCTTTTTGGCCGCCGGTTTTTTTAAAGGGCAAATCATCACCTCTTATGCAAACGGCAGCACTCTTTTTGCAAATAACTTTTCCTTTATTTATGTCATTACCTTTTTCTTCATTTATTTTAATATACTGGAAGCTTATCTCAGGGCTTTATTTAAAACTACGGTAGCCGTATTTTTAAAAAATGTCCTGCTTCGCGTTTTCTGGTTAATTCTCGTGATACTGTATCACGAAAAAGTGATTGACTTTGAGACTTTTCTTTTTTGGTTTGTAAATGTTTACGGCATTATATTGCTAATTCTGCTTATTTATGCTGCTGCTTTGAAGGAATTAAAAATTTCATTGCACCTGCGTTTTTTTAAAAAAAAACACCTGCGGATTATGGCCGAATTCGGCCTGTTTGTAATTTTGGGGGGTAGTACCGCCTATCTCGCCAATTATATTGATATTTTTATGGTAGGCGGAATGATTGATCTTAAGAGTGTAGCTTTTTATTCGGTAGCTTTTTATTTGGGAACGGTTATTTTATTACCATTCAACGGAGCCGGAAATATATTAATTCCCATTATTTCAGAAAATTTTTCAAAAAACAATCTTCAAAAAATAAAAGAAATTTATCAGGAATCTTCTACCAATTTGAGCCTTATTAGCACATTAATTTTTTTAGGAATATGGCTTAATGCCGATAATATTTTCAGTATCCTGCCTCCCCAATATGAAAATGGTAAATACGTGTTGCTTTTTATTGCGTTAGCCAAACTTCTCGGAGCATCCACCGGAGTTAATGCTTTTGTGTTACAATATTCCAAATATTTTAAGACGTTGCTTTGGTTCAACCTAATATTTCTTTTTATGGTTGTGGTAACCAATTATTTGTTGATTCCGCCTTTGGGGATTACCGGTGCGGCTCTCGCTACATTTTTATCACAAATTTTTATCGTTACGCTGCAAATTTTATATATACACGCCAAAATGAAAATGTTTCCGTTCCGGATAAACAACCTGAAAATTCTTATTCTTGGAGGGTTGGTTTACCTCGTCGTTATTTTTATACCGGTTCAGAAAAGTGTGGTAACAGATATTATTCTGCGTTCATTGGTTATTATGATTCTTTACCTCCCTCTCGCTTATTTTTTGAGGGTTTCTCATGAATATACGACTCGTGTAAAGAAAATTTTGCAAAATATTTTTTAATACAGTTGTTTTTCATCATGAAGTTGTTTTGTTCTGGTTGTACAGAACCGGCACACGAAACATCTTGATATTCATCACCTTCATATTTTTTTGTAAAATCGTTGGGTGGTTTTCCCGAATTCTTTTCGCTTTACTAAAATTCTACGCAATGTGGGTAGAAGTACCGTGGATCCGATATGTTTTATTCTGCTTGGGAATTGGAGAAAATCAGCAGACACTAAATAAAGAAAGCCGGAATATTCCCCCAATTATGCTGATTTATTTTGCTTTGCTTTTAAAAAGCTTTTCGGCTCCGAAAAAATCTTCTTTCGTTACTTTAGTTTTATTTCTTGATTGTTGTTCCAATAACCGGGTAAATTGCCACATGACAGAGAATGAATACCAACGTTTCCACCAGGTGTTAAAAGCTGCATGCAGCATAAACCCGGGCCTCCATATTCGAAAAAGCAGGGGAGACATCCATTTTCTCATATCGATGGTGCGGTTAAGGAAATGGATAAATAAAAGCGGCAAAGAAGATTCAGGGGACACTTGTTTAATAGAAGAACTAACCTTGTGGTAAATCACCGCATCGAAAGCAACGGCCATTTTTATTTTCAGTTTTTTCATCTGCATGGAAAAAAAATAATCCTCTTCACCAAAAAAGAAGTCTTCATTTAAAAAAATATTTTTCTCCCAAATACTTTTATCTGCCAACAAAGCACACCCGGTAATAAAGGTAATCTGCCTGATTCCGGAAGAGGGCAATTGGCTTTGATGCTTTTTATGAGCGAGGTACTTTCTTCCACCCCACCGGCCGAGAAAGCCACCTGCATTCCATACTTTATCTTTTTGATCGGCATAAACAATAACAGGTGTCCAGACCAGAAACTCCGGATAAGTTTCAGCGGCTTCTATCAGACGATTAATTCCCTGCGGCGGAACAATGGTATCGTTATTTAATAAAAGATACTTTTCAAAGGAAACAGGAAACTGATTGAGGACAAACTTAACAGCCACATTATTTCCTTTTGCAAAGCCTAAGTTTTCATGGTTTTCCAACAGACACACAAGTCCGCTGGAATAATCCGAACCCGAATGGAAATTTTCTTTTTCTTTTTCTTTTCTTTTAAAATGAGAAAAACCAATTTCCTGTTGTTTAAGCCATGACCGAATTTGTTCCACCGAATTATCCCCTGAATCATTATCTACCACAAATACAATAGACGAAATGTCTTTGGTTGCTTTTAAAACAGAATTCAGGCATTCGATGGTGTCGGAAGCATTCTTCCAGTTCAATATAATAACGGCTAATTGGCTATGATGCTCCATAATGATAAAAAATCGGGCAAAGATAACTGTTTCAAAACGAAATATTGATGAATGCTTCTTCCTGCGAGGGGAAATTTATTCACCAATTAATAACGACTAAAGTGAGCTAAAAAAGGGGGGATAGGCTACCACGCGGGGTTCCCCGTTTTCTTTTCCCCTAAAAACTTCACAAAAGTCTCCATCAACTGGTTCAGTTTAATGGGTTTGGCAATAAAATCGTTGGCCCCCAATTTAAAACTCATTTCTTCTTCGCCGGACAAAATATAGGCTGTCTGCACCACAACCGGAATATTCTTATCCTTTTTCCGAATATATTTTAAAACATCAAAACCACTTGTGGTAAGCAGATTTAAATCCAGAAGAACAAGATCGATTTTGTTATCATCAAATATTTTGATGGCATCACCGGCATCTTCGGCCCAAAGTAAGTTGGCATTAGTGCGGCTCAGCGCTGCATCAAAAAAGCGACTGCTGGTCACCGTGTCTTCAACAATGAGAATATTTTTGTTGTTAAAGTCAAACTGTTTCATATCACAACCTCCTGTTATACAGTAAATTTCTTAAATAATGCAATTAATTCTTTTTGTTTAAAGGGTTTGCTGACATAATCGTCCATGCCTGCTTCCACATACTTTTCCCTTTCGTCTTTGGAAGTGTTGGCTGTCATTGCAATGATAGGTATTTTTTTCATACCGCCGGATTTCTTTTCCAGTTCTCTGATTTTTTTACAGGCCTCTATGCCATCCATCTTGGGCATTTGTACGTCCATGAAGATTAAATCGTAATCACCGTTTTCAACTTTTTCCACCGCTTCTTTACCGTTGTTGGCAACATCCACCTGATGGCCCAGATTATTCAGATTCAACACAGCCACTTTTTGGTTAATTTTATTGTCTTCGGCGAGTAAAATCTTCAGCTTCACGTGTACACGCGTTTTGTTCGTATTAGTTCCATTTTCTTCCCGATGTTGTTTTTTATAACTCTCCTCATCGGAAAGTTCAAGAAAGACATAAAACCAAAATGTCGAGCCAACGTTTTCTATGCTTTCCACACCAATTTCGCCACCCATCATTTGTGTCAGGTTCCTGCTAATCATCAGTCCCAGCCCTGTTCCTCCATATTTACGTGTTGTAGATTTATCCACCTGCGAAAACGACTGGAAAAGCTTTTTTTGTCCTTCGGGCGAAATACCGATACCCGAATCGTTAATTTTAAAGAGCAACTGTACTTTTCCCTTTTTTGTATCCTGGTTTTCCACAGAAATAGTAACACTGCCTTTTTCGGTAAACTTGATGGCATTGTTCACTAAGTTGATGATAATTTGTTTCAACCGCACCGGGTCTCCTTTCACATAAGCAGGTACATCTTTGCCGATATTTAAGATAATCGGCAGTCTCTTCTTATCGGCGATAATTTGCATGATATTCTTAACACGTCTCAGCTCATCTTTCAAAGGAAAAGTGATGCTTTCAAGTTCCATGTGGCCGGCTTCAATCTTTGAAAGGTCGAGAATATCGTTGATGATGGTCAGCAGATTCTCTCCCGAAGACTCAATAATGTTTAGGTATTCGTGCTGTGCTTCGGTAAGCTCTGTTTTTTTCAGAATATCCACCATGCCGATAATACCGTTCATGGGCGTACGCAGTTCGTGCGACATGTTGGCCAGAAAAATAGCTTTGGCTTCGGCGGCGGCCTCTGCATTTCGTTTTGCCTCAATCAGCTCTTCCGTAGTTCGTTTCAATGAAATATGCAGGTGAACACGTGCTGTCAGTTCCTCAATCGAAAAAGGCTTTGAGATATAATCAACTGCCCCGTATTGAAAAGCTTTTTTTATATTTTTCGGGTTGTTAAGCGCTGTAAGAAAAATGATCGGAATATTTTTTGTTGTCGGATATGATTTAAGAATTTTACACACCTCATAACCATCCATTTCAGGCATCATAATATCCAGCAGAATAAGGTCAAAATAATTGGTTTTTGCTTTGAGGATAGCTGATTTTCCATCTGAAACAGTCACCAACGAAAAGTTTCCTTCAAGTTCAAGGACATTTTTAATCAGTTCCAGGTTGATGGCCATATCATCTACCACGAGGATTTTGTCTTTTCTATCTGCTTTCATCATCATGTATTTTATTTATGAGTTTAATGATTAGATAAATATCCGTTCAGGTAATCCAAAATCTTTTTCAGAGAAAACACATTTTGTGTTGCGCCTAGGCGGATGGCTTCCCTTGGCATGCCAAACACTACCGAGCTGGCTTCGTCCTGCGCTATGGTCATGGCGCCGGCTTCTTTCATCTCCAACAATCCCCTGGCGCCATCATTTCCCATACCTGTCATCAAAATTCCAACGGCATGTGCCCCGGCATGACGGGCTGCCGACCGAAACAGCAGATCCACCGACGGCTTATGATGGTTTACCAAAGGTCCATCCTTTAACCGAACCACATAATCCGGTTTGTGTTTTTCTATTAGCAGATGGTAAAAACCATTACTGATGTAAACACAGCTGTTTCTGATTACTTCCCCATCTTCGGCTTCTTTAATAAGCAGTGGCGAAAAAGTGTTCAGCCTTTCGGCGAAAGCTTTTGTAAACTCGCCGGGCATGTGTTGCGTAATAAGTATTCCGGGTCCGCCTGGATTTAAATTTCGTATCAGAAATTCGATGGCTTGTGTCCCTCCGGTGGACGAGCCAGCCACAACAACCTGACTACTTGCCCTCTGTTGTCCGGCTTTGGCTTCTTTTTCCGACAGTGCCTCTGCCGAATACGGATGGTCTTTTTTGGAAGGAGGACGCAATAACTTCAACCTGGATTTAGAGGCAGCGGCGCCCTTCAGAGTCTCCATAAAGCGTATTTTTATCTCCTGAAAATCCGGCGAGATAATCGACTTCGGCTTTTGCAAAACAGCTACAGCGCCATATTCCAACGCTTTAATGGCATTATGTGAATTTTTTTCGGCCACACCGGAAAATATCACCACCGGGATGGGGTGCTGACTCATAATTTTACGTAAAAAAGTCAAACCGTCCATGCGTGGCATCTCAATGTCAAGCAAGATAACATCGGGGCGTTTCTTTTTCATGATATCCACGGCCTCATACGGATCGCAGGCAACACCTATTACCTGAAAGTCCTCATACTCTTCAATTATCCGTGACATCACACGGGTAATCATCCGGGAATCGTCCACTAACAGGACATGTATGGGATGTTGTTTGTCAAACATAATTATCTTAGCATTCTTTTTTCAATATATTTTTGTCTTACTTCACCTGTAAAGGTATTAAAAATTATCTTTCTCGCCCGGTCGCCTTTAACACTGGAGGCCACAATACTTATTCCCAGTGCTGCAAGTTCGGATTTGGCCACCTCTGTATTTCGTTCGCCCACATGAAAAATACTGGTATTGATATCCAATACCGAAGCGCCACCAAAAACCTTGGCTACGATGTCACTTTTGTGACTTCCGAGGCTTTCCATTTTCTGTATTAGTTGCCGGGTTGCTATGTTCCCGTATTTCGGCGACGCCAGTCCGTTTCCATTCCACAGCGGTAACATAAAATGGTTCATCCCGCCAAATTGCTGGCGCCGGTCGTAAAGACAAACCGCCACACAAGAGCCCAACAGCGTGGTAATATAATACAAATCTCTGCTGGCAAAGATGTTGGAAGGATAAAGATAATATGTTCTATGCGGGTGCATCATAGACTTTAGAAACTTTCTTCGTTTTTGTCATCAAAAAACAGTTCATCATCAAGTTCTATTTTTTCCGGGTTCTCTTCAGGAATAAAAATACGCACCGTGGTTCCTTTGTTCGGAGCCGAATCCACTTCGGCTTTACCGTTCAGGATAAACAGAAGACCTTCCACCACGGCCAGACCGAGGCCACTACCCGGACTAAGCGACTGAATCATGGGGTTTGCCCTGTGGAAGCGGTCGAAAATCCGGCTGATTTCTTCTTTTGTCATGCCGATGCCCTGGTCTTCCACTTTCAGCACAAGTTTCTCATTGCTCCGTGCTACGCTGATATCTATAACTTTTCCGGGATGGGAAAAATTAACGGCATTACTCAGCAGATTTAAAAGGATAAGGCCCAGTTTTTCTCTGTCCGAAACAAAGCTCCCTGTTCCCTCTTCGTATTTTATCCGGAAAGTGATTTGTTTTTTATCGGCTTCATGCCTGATTTTATTTACCATTTCATTTACCAGGCCGGGCAGGTCAATTTCCATGAGTTCGGGTCTTTCTTCACCGGCTTCGAGGCGTGCCGCTACAAAAATATTGCGCAGCTGAAAATCAAGTGAAGCTGCCTCGGAATAGATGAGTGCAGCAATCTCCGCCGCTTTCTCCATTTTTCCCTTTTTCAGTTCCATGATTTGCTGCGAAAGTCCCATCACCGAGGCGAAAGGGTTAATAATTTCGTTGGTAACATTCGACAGAAAATGGCTCTTAAAAGCCTCAGACTCAACAAGTTTTTTGTTCAGCTCCACGATTTGTTTCAGGAGGATCTTATTTTCTTTCTGTAACTGTTTGATTTGTTGTTGTGTGTCTTTTTCTTTGTTCATGGCTATATGTCTTTTTGGTAAATGGTTGGATAGATTATTTTTATTCCTTCCGGCACCTGGTTTACAAGCGACTCGGAATGCCCCAAAATCAGGAAGCCACCGGGAATCAGGTGTTCAACAAGACGGCAGGCCACCTTATACTGTGTTTCTTTATCAAAATAGATTAAGGTATTACGACAAAAAACAAACTGAAAATCGCGGGGCATGGTGGTGTGATTACCTACAAGGTTTTCCCGGACAAATTTGGTTTTTTTCCGCAATTCGGGTACAATACGAATAGTTGCATTGGTTTTATTCTTACTGCGCATCAGGTATTTCCGACGATATTTCTCAGGAATAGATTCTATCTCCCCGTAAGGATAAACGGCTTTTACCGCTTTTTCGAGAATACGTTCTGAGATATCGTTTCCGTAAACAATAAAGTCGCTGATATTCCCGGCTGATTTTTCATCGCAAAGCAACATGGCCAAGCTATAAACCTCTTCGCCACTACTACATCCGGCGCTCCAGATATTTATCTTTTGTTCGTAAAAACAGGGCAGAAGTTCTTTTTGCAATGTATTGAAATGTGCCTTTTCACGAAAGAATTCCGTTTTGTTGGTAGAAACAACACTTATCATTTCAAATGTTTCTTCTCCGTGTTCTCCTTGTTGCAAAACATAGTCTGCATAAGCAGAATAGGAAGTAAATCCCAGCTTTCGCAATCGCGGCAGCAACCTGTTTTGGAGCAAATAATGTTTTTTTTCGGGCAGGTAAATTCCGAAGGTTTTATAAATAAAGACGCTAAGCCGCTGGAAATCCTTGTCGCTCAATTGACCAAACTCCGATTTAAAAGTGTCTTTATTCATTACGTCCGCTCAAAATTATTTTTAAAACCGCTCATAACCTTCATCCAAATCATCTTGTTTTCCGAGATCGATATTCACTCCTTTTTCCCCTTTACTTTTCTGTCCGGAGGTAATAGTTTGCGGAATTTTTTTCTTCACGCGGGGTTTTGTGTTTTTTTGTGTGCCGGCAATTTTATCTCTGTTGTTCAGTTTAAAGAATGATTGTGATTCCATCAACCGGTCAGCCTGAGCAGAAAGTTCTTCGGCGCTGGTAGCAATTTCTTCCGAGGCAGCGGCATTTTGTTGCGTTATCTCATTAAATTGCTGAACGGCATCATTAATTTGGTCTGCGCCGAGTTTTTGTTCAACGCTGGCAGTCGAAATGCTTTTAACTATACTGGTAGTTTTGGTTACTTCCGGAGCCATCTCCAGCATCATTTTTCCGGCGTTGTAAATAACATCGACACTGGAATGAATCAGACTTTCGATCTCGGAGGAGGCTTTTTTACTTCTTTCGGCCAGTTTTCCCACCTCCACAGCCACCACGCCAAAGCCTCTGCCGTGTTCACCTGCACGGGCAGCTTCCACGGCAGCATTTAACGCCAAAATATTTGTCTGAAAAGCAATTTCGCTAATGATGCCTATTTTTTCCGTAATCGCTTCCATTTTTTCCTGGCTCTTCCGTGTCGCATCAACCATCTGTTTGGTTGTCTCGGAGAGATGAATAACCACATTCTCTGCAGCTTTTGCATTGTCAGCCACCTGGTGAATGTTGGATACCATCTCTTCCACCGAACTGGATATTTCCTCTACCGAAGAGGCTTGCTCGGAAGCTCCCTGAGCAATGTTTTGCGAGGAGGCGCTTAAATCGTTACTGGCAAAGGAAAGGTTGCCTATCGCTGTGTTAATTTCTATCGTTATTTTTCTCAGGCTCTCTTGTAAAATACGTACATGTCGCAAAATCCAGCCTAATTCGTCATGTGCAATATCCGGAATGTCCTCCGTCAGATCACCATTTGAAAGATTTACCAGATACTTGATAACCATCTTATATTTTTTTGAGATGTCCTTAATAAACATGAATGAAAAAATGAGAATAATCAGAAATCCCAAAATAAGGATAGCATTGTTCAGCCGGTATTTTGTAGAAAGTGATTTATTGATTTTGGCCATTAACAATTTATCGCTTTTAGCCTGCATAGACAAAAACACTTCCGAATCCTTTTCGAATTTCTCTGTTGCCCTGTTAAAACTGTAGTAAAGCTTTTGCCAATGCAGATGGTCTTCTTTTTTACCGATATCTCCCTTAAAATCAATAATATTTTCAACAGTACCGAACAATTTATCGAGACTGGCAGCCATATTTGCAAAAAGCGCCTGTTCCTGAGATGAATATCTCCCTTCGTTACGTATTTTCAGGAATTGATTCCTGATATCTTTCATGGATGCCCTAAGCTGATAAGCTGCAGAGGCCTCGGAAACACCAGTACTCCTAAACTCCTGTATGGGAATCTGAACTTTGGACAACAGGCTTGCTTTTAGACCGGATAACCGGTTCTGAGTAATGACACTTCCGTTGTACAAATTTGTTATCCCTGATACTGAGGTCTTAATGGTATCTTGCATAAGAAAACCCAAACTCAAAAATATCAGCAGGATCACTACCATCAGACTAATCATTTTGGCACGAAAATTCATCTTTTTCATTGTTATGGTTATTTAATAATCAATATTTTCATAATAAATTTATTCTTAATCCTTTTCATTTTCAGCCCCGCTATTGCTACCTTCGGATAATTTTGTGCTGCCAGTATTAAGAAAGGCCTCGTTTTCAAATAACTTTTCAGGATTTAAAATCAAAATAAACTTCTCCTTTCGCTCAATTACCCCATCAATATATTTCACATTGTATTTATTTCCGGTGGCCGGATAAGGTTTAATGTCGGCATCGTGTACCTCAAACACATCATTCGAATCATCTACAAGTATACCAAGGTCGGTCTCTTCCTGCTCCACATTCAGGTGCAGCACCAAAATAAGAGATTTTCGGAAATCTTCTTTTGCCGGAAGGCCAAATTTGAGGTAAGTATCCACCACCGGTAAAACACTTCCGTTAAAATTAATGACGCCTTTTAAAAAAGATGGACCCTGCGGAACCTTTGTAAAAGAGGTGGCTTCCAGCACCCTGATAACATATTTTACATTAATGATAAAAGGCTCTCCTGCGATATAAAACAAAATGTAGTGCTGTTTTTTTTCAACCGTATCAGCTGTGTTCATTTCCATATTTATCAATTGTTAATAAATTTGTGAATCATTTTATTAGTATCGAAAACGAGAGCTACGTCGCCATCGCCAAGAACAGAAGCACCCAGGAAAATTTCCTGTTTTTGCACAATGCGGCTTAACGGTTTGATAACTGCCTGGTATTTGCCCACGATTGCATTAATTACAAAACCCATCTCTTTTTCCCCGTAATCCACCACAATCAGATACATTTCACGATAGTTAGCATTCTCCTCTCCAAATTCTTTCACCAAATCAACAAACGGAATTTGATGATTATCTTTGGAAATAACATTGTTGAAAGAGCCTTGCAACTCCTCGCGGGTAACCGGATATAGCTGTTTCACATTACTCAGGGGAAAGATGTAACGGTTGTTTCCTACGTAAATCAGCAAGCCGTTGATAATGGAAAGTGTCAGCGGCAGAAGAATTTTTACAGTCGTCCCTATGTCCTTTTCGGTTTCCAGTTCGATACTTCCCCGGAGGTCTTCAACATTTTTTTTCACCACATTCATGCCCACGCCCCGGCCGGAGACGTTACTCACCTTTTTGGAAGTGGTAAATCCGGGTTGGAAAATCAGTTGCAGTAGTTCTTTTCGTGAAATTTCGACGCCGGGTTTGATAAAGCCCTTTTCCACGGCTGTTTTTTTCAATTCATCTTCATCCATACCGCGTCCATCGTCCGAAATTTTTATCTGAACATAGGCTCCGGTATAGGAAGTATCAATATGAATCAATCCGCGGACCGGTTTTCCGGCTTTTATCCTTTCTTCGGCCGTTTCAATGCCATGGTCGATGCTGTTGCGCAGGATATGCATTAACGGGTCGTACAGTTTTTCAATTATTGATTTATCCAGTTCGGTTTCGGTGCCGGTCGTTTTCAGTGTAATTTCTTTGTTCATTTGAGACGACAGGTCGCGCACAAGCCGTTTAAACCGAAACAGAATAGTATAGATGGGGATGAGCCGCATGCTCAGCGCATTTTCCCGCAGTTGCCGTGACAGTTTTTCGTAAGCTTCGCTAATGTTTTCCAGCTCCGTGTCTTCGTGATTGTGGCTGTAGTGCAGTAACCTGGCCTGTGTTGTAATTAACTCACTGATAATGTCGAGCAGTTCATCCAATTTTACAGAAGGCACCCGAACGGTTTCGTGCAAAATTTTCTGCTGAAAATCATCTTTCTCAGGTTTGTCAGCAGATTTCAGGCCGGATTCGGGCTCTTCGGCGGTCTCTTTCCCGGCAACTTCTACCGGTTGCGGGGCCATCTCTTTTTCTGCTTTTTCAGGAAAAGAAAGCGCTGCCGTAAGTTGCTGCAATTTTTTCGGTGTGATATTTTTCGCCAACTCTAAAGTTCCCACCTGTTTTTCAAAATCCGGATGGGATAGCAAATCGTTTTCCGACAGTTTTTCAATTTTAATCTTGCTGTCGTCTTCTACAAAAATGAAAACATCTTTTAAAAAGTTTTTCTCTTTATCCGTTGCGATAAGCAAATCCCAGGAAACATAAATATTTTCAACGATAAGATGCTCGAATTCTGGCAAATTCTCTGTGTGTAAAAAAGTCTTTATCCTACCGGCTTCGGCCAGTTCGTCTAACAGATATAAAGGCCGGGTGCCGTTTTTCAAAATATCCCGGTGCGGCTCAAAATGGATGTACCAGGTAGCCGGATACTTTTTTTTCTTTGGTTTCGATTTTTTGGAAGTAGTATCCTTTTCTTTTGAAGAAATATTCGTTTCTTCCAAAGGAAATTTTGATTTTAGTTCTTCCAAAAATGCATGTTTCATAGTTAGTGTTTCGGCATCATCGGGTTTATCCAGCAATTTTCGGATAAGGTCAATGCTTTTAAAAGTGAAGTCAATCAACTTCTTGTCCGGTTTTCGTTTACCGGAACGCACGAGATCGTACAGGCTTTCCATTTTGTGTGTAAAGGCGCTCAGCTCATCAAAACCGAACATGGCTCCCGTTCCTTTCAGCGAATGCATCACACGAAAGGCGGTGTCGATTTCTTCCTTGTCATCCGGATGATTTTCCAGTTTCAGAAGCGCCTCTTCGAGGTTCTCGAGCATCTCATTGGCTTCGTTGACAAAACTTTCCGATAAATCGTCCATTACCTTATGACTTTTTTGATGACCAGCAAAAATTTATTTTTGTCAAAAGGTTTGGTTATCCAACCTGTGGCGCCGGCAGCTTTGGCTTCCTGTTTCAACTCCGATTTTGTCTCGGTGGTTAAAAAAAGAATGGGCACAAAACGATAGTTCTTAATTTTTCTGACTTCTTTAATCAGTTCAATACCATTCATGCGTGGCATGTGCAGATCGGTTATAACCAGATCTATTATCCGGCTATCAAAAAATTTCATCGCATCCTGACCATCTTCGCTCATCAGAACATTATAGCCGGCTTCTTCGAGTATCATTTTTACCAATGCCCTGATGCTTGCTGAATCATCGACAAACAGTATGGTTTTATTTCGCATGCTACTTTTTTTTAAAGTTCACCGAATGCGGCCCGGAAACCGGATTCTTCAAAAATCCGTGTAAACTCTTCGCCCAACTGAAAATCAAAAGTAAGTTTTTTTCCGGATTTTTTCATGCTTTGTGCCCACGAAAGCAAAAGTTGCAAAAAACTCAAATCCATATTGTCCACTTCCGCCACTTTCACTTGTACATGCGAAACCGTTGTTGCAGCTTTTAACTGTTGTTGAAGTTCAGCTGCCTTGGCAACACTTAAATCGCCTGAAAAAATCAGGGTCGATTTATCGTTTTTCGTGAATTCTTCTATCATCGGCATATCTCTTTTTTTAAAGATGCATTATTTTTTTACTGATATTGCTGCGGAAAGTTGCAGTTAATTTATGTGGAAAACTATTCGGGCAGTTTGGCTTTGTATTTTTTATCGTAAACGGAATACCCCGATTTTTTTTCAAAAATAGCCAGCCGGTGTCGGCCTTTTGCTTTGGCAATAAAGGTTTTTTCAAACACGGCGGTTACTTCACACTCCGTTCCGTTTACCATCACCACATCCCCAACTTTAAGATGTTTCAGCCCCTCACGGTATTTTCGCAGCTTTTTTTTAATCATTTCATATTCCCGGTTAATTTCACGCATAATCTCCTCATTGCCGCCCATGTCAGGATGATATAACACAGCAAGCCGCTTATAATTCAGCCGGGCCTGTATCTCACTGTCAATCTTATCCGAAAAAAATCGCATAGCTAAGTTTGTTTTCCCAAAATTAAGCGCACAAATATTGTTATAAGAAGAAAACGCAAAATTTTATTACCAATAGATTGTTAATATTGAAGTTGTTTAAAG
>CAZRAW010000058.1:0-14022 GCA_964598065.1 uncultured Lentimicrobiaceae bacterium | reverse complement strand
TGAATAATGAACGCCAATTTCCCATAGGGATGCCTTAGGCAAACGATTTTAGAAAATTGAAGGTTTTTCAGTAACATCTTAACTCATCATTCGTTAATCGATATTCATCATTCAATTTCAATAAATACAGGACGTACGTAGCCAACAGGACATGGCCACGCTCAAAGGATGGTTTTATAAAGTGTAATAAAAAGAGAAAGGACTGTTCGTTTCAGGAAAAACGGTGTCCTAATCCGAACACACCCCACTTTTGGTAATTTGGAAATATTGCATAAAATTCTGTTTGTCTGTTTGTTTAGTTTTGTGGAACAATTTGTGTACGTTTGTATGGCTTTTATAAATGTCTTACCAATTAAAAATAAAAATGAAAAAATTTTCCTATTTTCTGGCTGTTGTTCTGATTTCTATCGGTTTCCAGCTAAAAGCGCACGAGGGCATGTGGATTCCCATGTTACTGCAACAAAATTTTACTGAAATGCAACGCATGGGGCTGAAACTTACGCCCGAAGAAATTTACAGCGTGAATCATTCCAGTCTGAAAGATGCCATTGTAGGCCTTTCCGACAGCCCCAACCCACAGGGCTTTTTCTGCACCTCCGAAATCGTGTCCGACCAGGGGTTGCTGATTACCTGCCATCATTGTGGTTATGCTTCAATTCAGCAACACAGTTCGCTGAAACACAACTATCTGAAAAATGGTTTTTGGGCCATGAGCAAAAAGGAAGAATTGCCCAACAAAGGACTTACGGCTTCTATTTTGGTACGTATGGCCGACGTTACCGACAGCATTGTTCCACATCTTTCCGATACCATGAGCAACCAGCAGCGTTCCGCCATTGTCCGCCCTATTATTGCCCGGCTGAAAAAAGCCAATTCGGACAGCGGCAAATACAATGTCGTTATCAAGCCTTTCTTTGCAGGTAACAAATATTACATGTCGGTTTATATTGTTTACCGCGATGTACGTCTTGTTGGCGCACCTCCTTCCTCCATAGGAAAATTTGGTGGCAATACCGACAACTGGATGTGGCCGCGCCAAACCGGCGATTTTACCCTTTTCCGGATTTACACAGCTCCCGATGGTTCTCCGGCAACTTACTCTAAAAAAAATATTCCGTTAAAACCGAAATATCATCTGCCTATTTCGCTCAATGGCATCAAAGCGGGAGATTTTGCCATGGTTTGGGGTTTCCCGGGAAGAACTAACCGTTACATGACTGCCCCGGAGCTGGAATTCAGAATGGAGCACTATTTTCCACCTTTAGTTAAAGCCTTTGGTAAAAAACTGGAAATCTGGAAAAAACACATGGATGCAAATCCTGATGTTAAAATTAAATATGCTTCCAATTATGCTATGATTGCCAACAGCTGGAAATATTTCGTAGGCCAGATAAGAGGGGTTAAAAAACAACATGTAATTGAGAAGAAAAAAGCATTTGATGAAACATTTGCCAAATGGGTTGGCGAAAGCCCCAAACGTCAGGCTAAATACGGAGAAGCGCTGAAAGATATTTCCGATGCTTTTGCTTCCGAATCGAAAACTATCGAACCGCTTATCTACGCCAGTATTACCGGCGCCCAGGGTGCCGAGTTACTTAGTTTTGCACAGAAATTCAGTGGTTTGGAAGGCATACTGAAACAGTACAAAGAGACCAAAGGCAGAGAACAAAAAGCAAAAAAGCTGAAACAGATAAAGAAGATGTCCGCCGAACTGTCCGGGAAACTCCAAAAAATGTACAAAGATTACGATATGGCCACCGACCGTGATGTTTTTGCCGCTATGACAAAAATGTACTTTGGCAAAGTTCCGGAAAGTCTGCATCCCGCGTACCTCGACAAAATGATAAAAAGGTATAAAAATAATTTTACCGCTTTTGCTGATTATGTTTTCGAAAAATCGCATTTCAGCACCGAAGCCAAAGCCAAAGCTTTTCTTGCTAAACCCACGCTGAAAGGGATAAAAAAAGACCCGGCTTTTATCCTTTCGCAAGCCTACATGGCCAAACTAATGGATGCATCCGCCGGTTTTCGCGCTGCGGCAGGAAAGTTAGACAAGGGCAAAAGATTGTTTATGGAAGGAATTATGAAAATGCAACCCGACAAAATCTTTTATCCCAACGCTAACTCCACACTGCGTTACAGCTATGGCAAAGTGGAAGGCTATTATCCCAGGGATGCCGTACACTATTTGTTTCAGTCCCATTTGTATGGCGTTATGCAAAAAGAAAATCCAAATAATCCTGAATTTATTGTTCCCAAAAAGCTGAAAGAGCTTTTCAAAACAAAAGATTATGGTCCTTACGGACAGGATGGGAAACAGGATGTCGATTTCCTGACCACAGATGATATCACCGGCGGCAATTCCGGAAGTCCGGTTATCAACGGTAAAGGTGAGCTGATAGGGATAGCTTTCGATGGCAACTGGGAAGCCATGAGCAGCGACATTGCTTACATTCCCAAACTGCAGCGTGCCATTGTGGTGGATATTCGTTATGTGCTGTTTATCATTGATAAATATGCCGGCGATACCCGTCTGATTGACGAAATGACTATTCACAAAGCTGTGCCGCAACCTAACCGGGTTGATGCAACTACAACCGAAGCAACAATCAGCGCAAAATAAATTAAACTGAAATTGTACCGGCAGCGAATTTTAATTGCGGTGGCTCAGAATTAAACAGTAATAATTGTATTCCATCGTTTAACTCTGAGCTAACCCAAGGGGTAGGCTGGTGAGCTGACGGTTAGCGTGAGAGTCTTGTATTATAAACGAAGTTACGTCTCCGGTTCATCGGATTCCCACGCGGTGCCATCCCACATCCCAACGCAAAAACCGCTCAGAATTAAACGGTAATAATTGTATTCCATCGTTTAACTCTGAGCTAACCCAAGGGGTAGGCTGGTGAGCTGACGGTTAGCGTGAGAGTCTTGTATTATAAACGAAGTTACGTCTCCGGTTCATCGGATTCCCACGCGGTGCCATCCCACATCCCAACGCAAAAACCGCTCAGAATTAAACGGAGAAACCTGTCATTTTGCCAAAAGCCGCAGTTCCCAATCTTCTGCTCTTTTGGGTGGATAGAGATAGACTTTATCTCCTTTTTTCAATCCGCGGCGGATGACAATATCTTCATCGGTACTCACAACAGCCTTTTGGCCTTTTTTACCTTGCTGATGTCAATCTCATTCACGTAAGTACGGCTGTTAATGGCACTTAAATCAGGCAAAATAGCTACCACATTATCCCATGTTGAAATTTGTGCTCCGCGCCCTGAATTTTTTCATTGAGCCGTACTTCCAGTTCACCGTTAGCAGTAACATTAATGACAAACTTTCCCGATTTTACAGGCACCGGAATTACCTGGTTTCCGGTAGCCGGCGGTCTGGAAAAATACCAGATGAGCGCAATGAATATCAAAGCATCTATCAACAAAAAGAGCTCTCTTTTTTTGTTTCAGCCCGTCATTAATTTAATCTTCCAAAAAAAGGTAAATTTAAAGGTTCTACTACCATTTTAGTGGGTAAATTGCTTTTGCAGAACCAAAGGCATTTCTTTGGGAGGAGTCAGAAGACCGGAGACGGAAGTTTTTCATTAATACAATAGCTAATAAATCTATTATTTATACCAGTTATGGTATATTAAAGAACCTGTTGTCAGGATGCTATTTTCTTCCGACTTCGGGCTTCTGACTTCCGGCAATTTAGATTTAATAATTACACGATACAACAGTTTTTCACAAAATTTACAGTAGTACCAATTTAAATAAATAATCTTAGGGAAATTACGTTGTCTTATTGCGTTGTAACAAATATTATTCTTATTACATTTGCAAAATTAAAGGAAAAAATGCAAATTTTAGATATTTATAACGGTAGGCATGAGAATATTTTATAATTTTTTTATTTATGGTTATTCCTTTCTCATAAGAGTGGCTACCCCCTTTCATCAACAAGCAAGGCGATGGACGGATGGACGAAAAGAGGAATTTTCGCATATGAAAAATGCCGTTGGGAAACACGAAAATATTGTTTGGTTTCACTGTGCCAGCTTGGGAGAGTTTGAACAGGGACGTCCGGTTATGGAAGCCTTCAGAGAGACTTTTCCCGATTATAAAATCCTGCTAACCTTTTTTTCTCCTTCGGGTTATGAATTGAGGAAAGATTATCCCGGAGCGGATTACATTTTTTATCTTCCCATCGACAAACCGAAAAATGCACGGCAATTTATTCGGATTTTCAAACCGAAGCTGGCCATTTTTATTAAATACGAATACTGGTTTAACTATATAAAAGAGCTGTCAAAAAATAAAATCCCCCTTTTCTATGTTTCAGCCATTTTCCGCAAAAACCAATATTTTTTCCGTTATGGTGCAAAATGGTTCAGAAATCAGCTGCAAAAGGTAACCTGGTTTCAGGTACAGGATGAATTCTCTTCGGAATTATTGAATAGCATTCGTGTTTTTCATAACGAGGTGGGCGGGGACACCCGTTTTGACCGAGTCCTGAAAGTGGCGCACGAACCCGTATATCTTCCCGTTATCAAAAACTTCGCCCGTGTTGGCACACCCCTCATCTGCGGTAGCACCTGGCCACCTGATGAAGATATTTTAAAAGACTATCTCGCACACAAAGATGGCGTAAAAATGGTCATTGCACCGCATAAAATTAGTCCGGAACATCTTGTGGAAATTCAAAATAAATTCAAAGATTTCCATCCGGTTTTATATTCCGAAGCTACGAAAAAGCTTCCGGAAGATGCCCGCGTTATGGTTATCGATAGCATGGGATTGCTTTCTCATCTGTATCGCTATGGTAAGCTGGCGTATGTGGGCGGCGGGTTTGGTGTGGGCATCCATAACCTTCCGGAAGCCGCAGTTTATGGACTTCCTGTAATCTTTGGACCCAATCACCAACATTTCCGCGAAGCTCTCAGCTTGTTGAAAAACGGAGGCGGTTTTGCCATTCAGGATAAAAAAGACTTCCGGGAAACGGTAAACCGTCTTTTACAAAATCCGGAAAAATATCAAGCTGCCTCGGAAGCCGCTGCCGGCTATGTTCGGCAACAGTCGGGTGCTACATTTAAGGCCATTGAAAGGATTAAAGAATACCTTGTGGTACAACAAAAAGAAAAATTAACAGGAAATTTATAATTATCAACCAAAAACAATAAATCATGAATACATTACTTAGAAAGGCATTGCGTAAGCCAACCGCTGCTGACACCGTTTTTCTCGTGAAAGATGGTAAAGACCTGGCCAATCTTGATTTGACAAATGATGAGCTGAACTATGTAAAAAAACAGCACCGTAATAACCATAATGTTGTAGGTATTAACCGCTATAAAAATATGCTTATGGTCGTTTTTGGTGAGTTTCCGGGTACCCGCTCCGCACGAATGGAGACATACCGCATGCGTGGGGACGAAACCCAACAGTTGCTAAATAAAGCCCGCGTCGAACGCACCGTCGTGTTTAACATAAACGCTGCCAAAGACGAAATGCTGGCTTTTGTAGAAGGACTTATGCTGGGAAATTATGCCTTTAACAAATACAAGAAAAAAGATAAAAAGAAAGACAACACGCTCGAAGAGGTAGATATTTACGACAATGAAATCACAGAAGAAGAATTGGACGAGCTGCGTATCCTGACCGATGCCGTTTTCGTAGCCCGCGATTTTGTGAATGAACCGGTAGCTTATCTGAACGCCACGAAATTTGCCGAAGAGATGCAGGCCCTTGGCAAAAAGGCCAATATCAAAGTAGAAGTCTTTAACAAAAAGAAATTAGAAAGTCTGAAATTTGGTGGCTTGCTTGCCGTGAATCGCGGCAGTATTGACCCGCCCACTTTTACCGTTATCGAATGGAAACCACAAAAGGCTAAAAATAAAAAACCTTATATTTTTGTTGGCAAGGGTGTGGTTTATGACACGGGCGGGCTGAGTCTGAAGCCCACCAGTTCTATGGACACCATGAAGTGCGACATGGCCGGGGGCGCTGCTGTAGCCGGCGCCATGTATGCCATAGCCAAATCCAACCTTCCGGTTTATGTGATCGGACTGGTGCCTGCTACCGATAACCGCCCCGATGGAAATGCTTACACGCCCGGCGATGTGATTACCATGCACGATGGCACCACTGTTGAGGTATTGAACACTGATGCTGAAGGGCGTATGATTCTTGCCGATGCGCTGAGCTATGCCAAAGAATATAAACCCGAGCTGGTGGCGGACATTGCCACTTTGACCGGCGCTGCCGCCCACGCCATTGGTCCGCAGGCTATCGTGGGCATGGAAGCTAAAGCCGATAACGACTTTGACGAGATGAAACGCATCGGTTCGCTGACCCATGAGCGTATTGTGGAATTTCCTTTCTGGGACGAGTACAATGAACAGCTGAAATCAAAAATCGCCGATCTGAAAAATATTGGTGGCGTGGAAGCCGGCGCTATTACTGCCGGAAAGTTCCTGGAACATTTCACCAACTATCCGTATATCCATCTCGATATTGCAGCTCCTGCATTTCTCGACAAAAAAGATAGTTACCGTGGTATTGGTGGTACAGGCGTTGGTGTACGCCTGTTCTATCATTTTATCAAATCAAAAGCCGAATAAAGATAGCTGCTTTTAAAAGAAACGCCCCCAAAATTTTGGGGGCGTTTCTTTTAAAGGTTTATTATGAAATAACAATCCCTTAGTAGTCTACAACCAATCATCAAAATAATTCTTAATTTTTCGCATAAGTTGCTGTCGGTCGGGTCCGACAATACCATGTTGCTGTCCGGGATAAACGAAATAATCTATCTGCTTGTCCTCACGAATGGCTTTTTGCAAAAACAACAGGCCGTTCTGCCACATCACCACCGGGTCCATAGTTCCGTGAATCATAAGCAAATGCCCCCGCAGGTTATGTACATAATTCAGCAGATTGGCTTCTTTATATCCTTCCGGATTTTCCTGCGGTGTATCCATATAACGCTCGCCATACATCACCTCATAATATTTCCAGTTGATGACCGCGCCGCCGGCAACAGCTACTTTAAAAACGCCCGGCTCACGCAACATCAGTGAAATGGCCATAAAACCGCCATAACTCCAGCCATCAACACCAAGGCGGGTAGAATCCACATAAGGCAACGATTTCAGATAATTCACCCCCACCATTTGGTCTTTAATTTCATTGGTTCCCAAATGCCTGAAAATAACCTGTTCAAACTCACGTCCGCGGTTTTCGGAACCATGATTGTCCAGCGTAAAAATAAGATATCCGTTTTCAGCGAGATAATTCAGCATTAATCCTGCCCCTCCAAGCCATGTGTCGGTAATTAACTGAACATGCGGACCGCCGTAAACATACACAATTACAGGATATTTTTTAGTACTGTCAAAATTCACAGGTTTTATCATTCGGCAATAAAGGTCTTTGCCATCAATTTTCGATTTCAGTGTGAAGATAGACATTTTCCCCAGCTTATAATCAGCCAGCGGGTCTTTGTCTTTTTGTATTGTACGTATCACTTTTCCATGATAATTAAGCAGCTTATAATCACGACTTACGTCCGTACTGCTGAAAACATCTACCAAATACTTCCCATCTTTACTCACCATGGCGCTATGTGTTCCATGGTCGGGACTCAGACGTAGTATTTTCCCGTTGCGTATATCTACCGAGTAAAGATTTTGTTGTAGCGGACTCTCTTTGGTGGACACAAAATAAACCTTGTTTTTCATAAAATAGCCCAACACGTGGGTTACTTCCCATTTTCCGTTGGTGAGTTTTTTAAGCAGCTTACCATCGGTGTTGTAAAGATAGAGATGACGCCACCCGTCGCGACGGCTGTTCCAGACAAATTCGTCCGGGTTGAACGGATTGAAATACAAAGGAAATAACGGCTCCACATATTTTGGATCGGTCTCTTGAAATAAAGTCTTCACCAGCGTACCGGTGGAAGCATCGTATTTGTTCATCCACATGTGGTTTTGCCCGTGGTTAAGAATGGCAACATAAATGTATTTTCCCGCAGGCCCCCAGGTAACAGCCGTAAGATATTGCTCCGATTTGGGGTCTGTTTTCAGGAAAATGGTTTTACCGGTTTTAATATTGTAAACGCCAAGGCTGACATACTCGCTGGGAGTGCCGGCCATGGGATATTTTATGTATTTTACTTCAGCAATACGATGGTTAATGTCCACCAATGGATAATTGAATACATGCGACTGGTCCTTATGATAAAAAGCCAGCTTAGCGCCGGTTGGCGACCAGAAAATACCTTTGTTAATACCAAATTCGTTACGCGAAACAATCTGACCGTTCACATAACCAGGATTCAGGTCATGGGTAATCTGTATTACTTTTCCGTTTTCGGCCATGTACAGATTATTTTTCAGCGTAAAAGCAGCACGGTTGGTTTTGGCATCGAAAGAAACATTTTTTGCCGTATCCGGAACCTGGTTTACTTTTTTAATGGTATGTTGTTGAAAATCATAAACGTAAAATCCGTTATCATGTGAAAAGCGGGCTTCGTGTTCGGCGAAAAAGGTAAACCGCGGCAGCTGCTTAAGCGTATCCATGCCTTCTTTTGTCAGGTCGTTGTTTAGCGTAGCTTTGTCGAAAAGTTCGACTGCTTTTCCGCGGGTAGCGCCTTTTTTATAAACCGTATTTTTTTTAGCATAAACATAATTATCGGTTTTCCCCATCCATTGTAGTTGCGGAACCCGTTTGGGAAATAAGGCCGGGTTCAGCCAGGCAGCATCCGCTGCAGTCATCATCTTTTGCTGCGCCTGCAGCGTAAATTGTGTGGAAAAAACGAAAATCACCACCATGTAAATAAATCTCTTCATATTTTATTGATTATTAGATTTTAGATAAAATGAAAAAGCAAACTTAGAAAAACTTTTTAGAAAACAGGTTGTTGAGGGCTGTTTTAACATAAGTGAATTCTGCCGGGTGGGTATGTTTACAGAAAGAAGTTGTCCGTTCTGTTCCGCCTTTCGGGAGGGATACTTCCTGAAAGCAAACCTTTATCTATACGTCAACAAATGCCCGCTCTCCATTTCCCATTCTTTTCTACCTTTGACCGGTAAAAGAAAAATGATGGGATATACCATTTTCACTGACGAATATTTTATGAACGAAGCGCTGAAAGAGGCCCGTAAAGCTTTTGACAGAGGAGAAGTGCCGGTGGGAGCCGTGGTGGTTTGCAACAACAACATTGTGGCTCGCGCCCATAATCTCACCGAAACATTACACGATGTAACAGCCCATGCGGAAATGCAGGCCTTTACCGCAGCGGCTAACTATTTGAACAGTAAATACCTGCACGATTGCACTTTGTACGTAACTTTAGAACCCTGCCTTATGTGTGCCGGCGGCGCTTACTGGACACAAATCGGGCGAATTGTGTATGGCGCCGATGATGAAAAACGCGGTTTTTCTCTTGCTCATATTCCTGTTTTGCATCCCGCCACTAAACTCAAAAAAGGAGTCCTTGCCGGTGCATGCAGTCATCTTATAACTGAATTTTTTCAAAAGAAGAGAGTGCAAAGAGACTAATTTTTGATTGGCCTTTAATGATTTCAGGATTCAGAATTATTTTAGAAACCTGCAATACCGGAAATAAATATTTACGATAAATGCCCGGTTTAGTTCAATAATGTTTCTTCGACTTTTAAAGTCGTGGTCTCTCTGATTTTGGCAGAGGAGAAATAGTAATTTTTTGTATCCAAATCAAAAAGTTATTTTTACAGACTAAAAATTTCGTCACGTACCGGCAGGGTATTTTATTACCATAGTGTGGTATTAAACTGAAATAGTTTTAGTTATAGAAAAGTTCAAAAAAATTAAACATAATAAAATGAATATAAAAGATACGATAGGAAATACTCCGCTGGTAATATTGGAGAATATCAATCCTTACAAGCACATTGAACTATACGCCAAGCTTGAATTTTTTAATCCGAGCGGAAGCGTAAAAGACCGTATTGTAAAATATATTATTGAAGATGCCGAAAAAAGAGGTTTGTTAAAACCCGGTGGTACTATTGTAGAAAACACTTCCGGCAATACCGGAGCTGCTGTTGCCACAATAGCAGCAATAAATGGTTATAAAGCCATTCTAACCATGCCCGATAAGGTGAGTAAGGAAAAACAAAACGCCCTGAAAGTACTTGGAGCAGAAATTGTGGTTACTCCTACTTCTGCCCCATCCGATTCACCTGAAAATTACGTAAACACCGCCAAACGAATCGCTGCCGAAATACCTAATAGTTTCCGTATCAATCAATACGACAACCCGTTAAATCCGGAAGCACATTATAAAAGTACCGGTCCGGAAATTTGGGAACAAACTCAGGGACGTGTTACTCACTATATTGCGGCAGGCAGTACGGGTGGAACAATAAGCGGCGTGAGCCGGTTTTTGAAAGAAAAAAATCCCGATATTTTTACACTTATGCCCGACCCCGTCGGCTCAATTTATTACGATTATTTTAAAACCGGAAAAATTAATCCCAAAGCCATTGGCACCTATAATGTAGAAGGCGTAGGCGAAGACCACATAGCCAAAGCTATGGACTTCAGTCTTGTAGATGAAATGATACAATTTACCGATCAGGATGCTTTTACCATGGCACGCCGTTTGGCTCGTGAAGAAGGAATTCTTGGCGGAGGAACAGGTGGCGCCAACATTTGGGCTGCCCTGCAACTTGCAGCCAGATTAACCGAACCGGCTGTAATCGTGGCAATTATACCGGACAATGGTATTAAATATCTGAGTAAATTTTATAACGATGAGTGGATGCTCAAAAACGGATTTGAAATCTAAATAAAAAGATGAAAGCATGAAATTTTCAACAAAAGCAATTCACACAGGTCAAAAACCGGATAAAGAAACAGGGGCCATAATCCCGCCGATTTATATGACTTCAACTTATGTACAGGAAGCTCCGGCTCAACATAAAGGCTACGATTACACGCGCTCCGGAAATCCCAATTTCACCAATATTGAAGCCACATTGGCAGCCCTCGAAAACGGAAAATTCGCCACTGTTTTTTCGTCGGGATTAGGCGGACTGAGCGGAATTTTGTCTATGCTGAAATCCGGCGACACTGTTGTAGGCACTGCCGATATGTACGGAGGGTCCTACCGTTTGATAAATCGTATCTTCATAAATTATGGCATTCTTTTCAAATCCATAAATACGCAAAATCTTAAAGAGGTTGAAACCGCACTAAAAGAAAAGTCGGACCTTATATTTTTAGAAACGCCTACAAATCCTCTGCTAAAAATTTCAGACATAAAAGCTATTACAGCTTTGGCGGAAAAATATGGTGTTCCGAGTGTTGTGGACAATACCTTTGCCACTCCTTATTTTCAAAACCCGTTAAATCTGGGCGCCGACATGGTTTTACACAGCACTACAAAATTCATTGGCGGACATTCGGATGTCATAGGCGGAGTGGTGATAACAAACAATGCCGATATAAAAGAAAAATTAGATTTCGCACGAATGGCTATCGGTTTAAATCCCAGTCCCTTTGACGTTTGGTTAGGTAGCCGCGGTATTAAAACACTTGCCGTCCGCATGGAACGTCACGGGAAAAACGCCATGACTTTAGCCCGCTTTTTAGAAAAGCATCCAAAAGTAAAAAAAGTGTATTATCCCGGTTTGGAATCACATCCCAATCACGATATCGCCAGGCAACAAATGCGAGGTTATAGCGGAATTGTTTCGGTAGAATTTGATTTTAACCTCGAAGACACTAAAAAACTTATTAGCAAGTTTAAATATTTTTCATTAGCTGAAAGTCTGGGCGGCGTTGAATCGCTTGTGGATCATCCGGCCAGTATGACGCATGCTTCCATTCCTAAAGAGGAACGCGAAAAAATAGGCCTGACAGACGGATTGGTACGCTTCTCAGTAGGAATTGAAGATTACGAAGATTTGCAAAATGATATCGAACAAGCAATTGCATTATTGAGTTAGTTCAAATTTCCCCTCACTGGCGCGCGAATGTTTCGCGTGCCTTGACTGGAAACCAGTAGCCGTTGCTTTTCCCCTCACAAATGAAATTATTATCAGAATAAAAGACCTTTTACTCTTTTATTTAATATAATTGTTTATTTTTGCTGATGAAACATGAATCATAATCGTCAACTTAAAAAAAGCAGAAATGGAAATATTAGATGTAACACAAATAGAACCGAGGTTAAAGCATCCTACGATTTTTAAAAAATTTGATGCCTTATCCGGGGGCGAGGCATTCGTTATTCATAACGATCACGACCCCAAACCCCTTTATTATCAAATGATGGCAGAAAGAGGACAAACTTTTGACTGGGAGTATCTCGAAGAAGGGCCTGAAATCTGGGAAGTTAAAATCAGCAAGCTGAATCTCAGAAAAAAGCCTTTAACAATCGGAGAACTTGTAACAGAAGATTTCAGAAAAGCAGAAGTATTCAGCAAATACGGGTTAGATTTTTGTTGCGGTGGCGCAAAATCGCTTACAGAAGCTTGTAAAGAGAAGGGAATTAATGAAAAAGAAGTTGAAACAGCGCTTACCGAAGTAGAAAGTAAGGCTAAAAACAGGCAACAGGATTTCAATAGTTGGGATCTGGATTTTCTTGTCGATTATATTCTCAATATCCATCATAAGTATGTAAAAGAATCGGTAACGATGCTCTATGATATTAGTGAAAAGGTAGCGAATGTTCATGGCGAAAATCATCCGGAGGTAATTAGAATTGCCGGCCTGTTTGATACAATTGCCAGTGAACTAAATACACACATTCAAAAAGAGGAAACCATTCTTTTTCCTTTCATAAAGAAACTCGCTGTTGCCAAACGCGAAAATACCAAAGTGGAATCAGCATCTTTCGGTTCTATTGAAAGTCCGATCAGAACGTTGGAATCTGAGCATGTAGCTGTTGGCGGAAGCATGGACGAAATAAATCGTTTGAGCAGCGGTTATGCCATTCCCGAAGATGCCTGTTCTTCCTATCGTGCTTTGTACAGTAAACTCGACGAATTTGAACAAGATTTGCACCGGCATGTCCATTTAGAAAATAATATATTATTTCCTAAGGCAATTCAACTGGAAAAAGAACTTCTGGGTTGATTCAGGTATTGGTACACCCATTAGTGCGGAGGTGGGGTTTCTTTAACGGTTATTTTTAAAGAAACCGTGACGGGCGACTGTTTTGTGGGCACGCATTACAAATGTGCGCCAGTGCAAGTTGTTGTGAGGTAAAAGTCCGGTACTTTATCAAATCTGATTTTTACATTCAGGTATATTTTTATATGATCTTTATACCCCCGCCATTTCTCTAAATTAGGGTCCGGTTTTTAATGAGTATGTACATGATATTTCTATTGTATCTGTACCAGTATTTTGGAAAAGTTCCCTTCCTTATCTTGTGTAAAACCGATTTTTTTCAAATATTTCATGTATTTCGTGCTGGAAGCAGGAGCAAAAACCCTTTTGAAACCTTGTTCGATAAACCGGGCTCGCAGCCGCTGGTAAATAAATTTTCCGTTTTTAAAATCGCGATATTCGGGTTTAACGAAATCCAGTCCCACGTACAGGACGTCTTTTCCTTCGCGATGGGCAAGAAATACGCCGGCAACATTCAGGTTGCGCAGGATAAAAAAGCTGATGGTATTCATTTCCGCCTTGTACGTAAAATCCGGAAAGAATTTATTAATGTCTTTTTGGTGAAATTTTAGAAAAGCCAGCAGGTATTTGTTGTCACCCCGTACTTCAAGTGTTTCGAAAAGCTCTTTTTTCCGGTATATTTTGGTTAAATAATAGACATCGATCAGTGCAATGAAGCCGTTCAGAACAGTAACCGGAATAGCGTGAATCAGTAGCCCGTAAGTGGCAAATGCCAGCGCTCCCGCAAGATTAATCCACCGGAATTTCACGATGGAATTCATGGCCATGGAGATGACAACAATTAGCGAGGCAAAGTATCCGAACAAGCTTAATGTGTTTATTTGCATAGTTTCAAAATTATAAGTGCCAAAAG
>CAZRAW010000057.1:6104-14385 GCA_964598065.1 uncultured Lentimicrobiaceae bacterium | reverse complement strand
TTAAGTAAAGCTAATCAGTTTTTTTAAACGTCGGCGCTTTACGGTGATGTGTCCCCTGTTCGAAATCATACGCCATTTGAATCAAAAGCGGTTCGCTCCAGGCTCTGCCGAAAAACGAAATGCCCACCGGTAGTCCCTGCACAAAGCCCATGGGAACCGTAATACTCGGGTAACCTGAGATGGCTGCCGGCGACGAACTGCCGAGCATAAAATGGTCGCCGTCCACGAGGTCGGTTTTCCAGGCCGGACCTCCGGTGGGTGCGATAATGACATCGAGATGATTTTCATTCATCACACGGTCCATTCCCTGCCCACGACTGCCTTTCAGCATGGTTGCCAGCGCTTTTTTATATTTGGGGCTGTTCAAATCGCCTTTGGCTTCCGCTTCAAGCAGTAACCGCTGGTCGAAATATTTCAATTCCACCGAATCGGTTTTGTTAAAGGCAATTAGCTCTTTCAGGCTTTTTATGGGAGCATTTGGACCCAGCGACCGAAAATAATTGTTCAGTCCGTTTTTAAATTCATACAGCAACACCTGAAACGATGCTGCTTCTACTTTCGGCTGTAGGATGCGGTTGATTTTAATGATTGTGGCGCCGCGACTTTTCAGGAAACGTACGGCACGGTACATGAGCGTATCCACTTTGTAATCCTTTCCGAGAGGAGCTGTGTAAAGTCCGATGCGTTTACCTTTGATGCCCCCCCTTTTCAGAAATTGTGTGTAGTCACGGTAAGCATGACCTTTACTTGCCAGCGTTTTGCTGTCGGTGGAATCCACACCGGTGAGTACGCCCAAAACTATGGCGGCATCGGTAACCGTACGCGTCATGGGGCCTGGCGTATCTTGTGTAAACGAAATGGGAATAACCCCGCTGCGGCTGATAAGCCCAACGGTAGGTTTGATACCTACAATCCCGTTTGCTGAGGAGGGACAGACAATGGATCCATTGGTTTCGGTACCTATTCCTGCCATGGTCAGGTTAGCCGAAACGGCCACAGCAGGACCAGCGCTGGAACCGCACGGGTTACGGTCAAGGACATAAGGATTTTTTGTCTGTCCGCCCACTCCACTCCATCCGCTGGAAGAAAAGCTACTGCGGAAATTGGCCCATTCGCTGAGGTTGGCTTTGCCAAGAATGATAGCGCCGGCAGCTCTCAGCCGGCTGGCAACCCAGCTGTCGTGCAACGGATGTGAACCGGCCAGTGCCCGGGAACCGGCCGTACAAGCCATTTTATCATGGGTGTCGATGTTGTCTTTTAAAACAATGGGAATGCCGAATAGCGGACCGGCATTTTTACCCACAGCGAGAAGCCGGTCTAAGGAATCGGCAATCTTCATTGCATCCGGATTTATGACAATCATAGAGTTCAGATGCGGCCCTTTCTGATCCAGGTTCCTGATACGCTTTAAGTAGGTCTCCGTAACCTGCCTGACTGTAAATCGATGATTCTTATAGCCTTGCTGCATCTGAGGGATAGTCATCTCTTCCACTTTTACCTGCGGTCGGGCTTCTTCTTTTTTGTCTTTGTTTTCGACACAGGCACTAAAAAACAAAGTGGTGGACAAAAGAAAAAAGAACAGCATGGTTTTGGTAAATATTTTCATATTAATTATGAATTTGTTAGTATTAAAACTTCAAATATCGGAAAAACTACGGAATACCCGGATTTGATCTTTTGCAACAAAGACGAAAAGGAGCAGGTTAGCGATTTTTCTATCTTTGTTTTTTTTATCCGGCCATGCAAAAACAACGCAAAGCAGTTTTACTCATTAACGTGGGAACGCCTGACACGGCGGAGGTAAAATCTGTTCGCCGGTTTCTGTCGCAGTTTTTAAACGATGGACGGATTATTGATATGCCCTGGCTGTTGCGGAAAATACTG
The DNA here is from genome assembly GCA_964598065.1 of uncultured Lentimicrobiaceae bacterium. Taxonomy (GTDB): domain Bacteria; phylum Bacteroidota; class Bacteroidia; order Bacteroidales; family F082; genus Sulfidibacterium. The sequence goes on along the minus strand of CAZRAW010000057.1, from coordinate 12,501 downwards.
GTCAACCTCATCATTGTTCCGTTTCGCGCTCCGAAATCTACAAGGCTTTATAAAAAATTATGGACGCCGGAAGGCTCTCCCCTATCGCTGAACACAGAAAAATTTGCAGGCAGACTACGGCAGGTACTCGGAGAAGATTACCAGGTTTTTATCGCCATGCGTTATGGAATTCCCTCACTGAAAAAGGCTCTGCAACAGATTAAGAAACAAAACTTCGATGAGCTGATTGTCTTCCCTCTTTTCCCGCAATATGCATCTTCCACTGTGGGCACTATTTTGGATTTTGTAATGAATGAGATTGAGACCTGGGATGTTATCCCCGATATCCGTTTTATTCATCAGTTTTATAATCACCCCGGTTTTTTAGATGCTTTTTCGCAAAATATTGCTGCTTGTCATCCGGAAGAATTTGACCACATTATTTTTTCCTATCACGGGTTGCCGCTGCGACAGGTGGATAAAGTTCATCCGGGGATATCTTCTGCCGAATGTATCTGCGAACGTCAAATGCCGGCGCACGGAAATAATTGTTACAAAGCCACTTGCTACGAAACCACGAGACTGTTGGTCAGAAAACTCGGATTGGACAGACAGCGGTACTCCGTCGGATTTCAGTCACGTTTTTCCAAGAATTGGTTAAGTCCTTTTACGGATGAACTCATCAAAGAGTTAGCCCGGAAAGGTGCAAAAAAAATACTCGTTACCGTCCCTTCGTTTGTGGCCGATTGTCTGGAATCGCTGGTGGAAATAGAGGATGGTTACGGTTCTCTCTTCCGCAATCTCGGAGGTGAGAAACTAACTCTGGTGAAAAGTCTGAACGACAATGAGGATTGGGTAAAAGCAGCAGCAGATATTATTCGTGGCAACACAGAGGAAAAGGAAATGAACTAAAGTTTAGAGACCAGTTTTTTCATCTTACTCACACTTTTCACCATAAGCACCGAGCAATCGGCTTGTTCGGAAATGCGGAAAGAATCACTCTCCTCGATGGATTTTGCCGTCTTAACACCTCGTTCAGCACTGATAATCAATAAATCAACCTTGGTAGAATATTTCAGAAGTTCTTCTTTAGGATGATCTGTAGGAATCAGAGAAATATCATAGAGGGCGCTGGAATTGAAATTCTCAATAGCTTCCACAATCAGCTTATCCGCCCGTTGCTTTTGCCTTTTGGAATATTTCACCGGAAGAAATTTCAGCAAAACAATGCGTGCATCTCTTTTTTCAGCCACTGCGGTAGCACAGTTCAGCATCAAATTCAAGTCAACAGAGCTTTTTACATATAGCGCAATTTTCCGTGGATTAAACTTTCCCACAGACGTTTTCAGGTTCAAAACTACAATATCGGTTACCGACATCTTCATTACCTGGCTCAGAATACTGGGTTTCCCCGGAGTCTTCCGACGTGGGAACCCCATGATAATAAGGTTACTGTTTTCGCTCTCGCCGGCCTGAACAATACCTCTCGCCACATTATGTGCCGCACGTATCACCGGGGTCATTTTTATATTGTTCAGCTTAGCCAGTTCCATCCCGCGTTTAATCACTTCGAGTGACTCGTGAGCGCCGGAAAGTGCCTCGTAAAAATCTTTTCCCTTAGGAACATCTTTCACCGCCAGCACAATAATATTACCTCCCTGTTTGGCCATCAGCGTGTTGGAAAGCATTAACAGTGCCTTTTGGGTTTCCGGATTCGACATAGGAACCAGCAGTGTGTTTCGACTGAAAAAAGAGAAACCTTTTTCTTCTTCAAGGACAATGTTCAGCCCCTCTCTGCGGCGTTTTTCCCGTTTGCGGGAATAGAAGAAATAAACGGCAGCCCCTACTACCAGCAGCTGCTGACCGAAAGCGAGCGAAACAACACCCAGCGTCAGCAAAAGTCCGAGATTGATGACAAGCGTAACTTCCGGAAGGAGATTTTTCCATTTTGCCCTGGGCTTCATATCCGGATTTTTCCGATATATCTTCCTGAGAGCCAACGATACAGGCAACAGCGAAACCAACAAACAGAAGTTAGCTGCTTTGGCAATAAATGTCAAATCGGCTGAAAGCAAAATCAGGCTTACAAAAGCAGCTCCGATAAGAAGTGCAGTTTTTGGCTGTTTGGTTTTTACATTAAGCTTTCCGAGGAAATCAGGAAAAAACCGGTCTTTGCCCATCTCATAAATTTGCCGGCTTTGAGAAATCATGGTGCTGCTCAGCGCCCCGAGTGAAGCCATGATGCCACCGAGCGAAATCAGCAACCAGCCTCTGCCACCAAAACTTTTGTCGGCCACCAACACCAGCGGGGCATGACTTGCTGCAAGTTCTTTCCACGGCACAGTCATCACCGCTGCAACAGCGATAAGCACGTTAATGCCTATGCTGATGAACATGGACAGCTTCATGGCTCTCGGAACCGTTTTTTCAGGCTCCTTAATCTCGTCCGCATTATTTGCAATCAGCTGATAGCCAAAGAAAGAAATGTAAATCAAAGAAATGGCTGTGAATGTTCCGCTAAGGCCTTTTGGGTAAAACGGATGCAGATTTTGGGTATTGGCATGAAAGGCTGAGAAGACAATAAGCAGCAATAAAATGCCCACATTTCCCCAAATAATCCAGTTTTGCAGATTGATTTTTTTCTTCCCCGATGAGAAAACATTCAAAGCCGCAAGCAACAGCGTAATGCCCACGGCAACAAACTTTGTTACATAACCGGGTACATTTATTCCTGTGATGGATACCGCATACTCCGCAAAACCGATGGCATAAAGTCCGCAGGCAAAAATGCTGCCCAGCGCGAGAAACCAACCGGTGGTAAACCCGCCGATACTACCGAGAATATTATAAGAATACGTATAGCCGCCTCCCGAACGGGGAATAATTCGTCCCAGTTCGGCAAACATCAACGTGGTGGCAAAAGCCAGAATACCCGTGATCAGATAGGTCAGAATCACAGAAGAACCCGCCACTCCGGCTGCCGCCCCAATCAGCACATAGACACCGGCTCCCATTAGGGCGCCCACGCCGATGGTGGTGGCTCCAAACAGACCCATCGTCCGTTCAAAGTTCAACGGCTTTATTTTCCGGCGAAAAATTTCCTGAATATCCTGAGGCATAAATGTCGATTTATGAAGCAAATATAACGATTTTAAATTACACGGATTTACAGGAATGGTGCAAAAAGCAGATAGATAACGGTCAGGAATCGTTATTCGTTATTCGTCATTCGTCATTCGTCATTCGTCATTCCCAAATCTCCCGTATCTTTGCAAAAACAGCTATCCACATGATTCCGAAACGAACAGACCTTTATGCTGCCAAATACTATTTCAACGAGGCTTCTTTCAGCTTGTTGATGCGAAAACGTATTTACAATATCCTATTGGTTTCGAGCGTTTACGATGCTTTTATCCTCGAAGAAGATGGTCGTATTGAAGAGCAAATCTTCAATGAATACATGTCGTTGAACCTGCGTTATCCTCCCCGGTTTATACAGGCTACATCGTTGCGCGCAGCTATGAAACTCATACGCGAAGAGTCCGTTGACCTCGTTATCTCCATGTTGAGTTTTGACGACAAAGGAACTTTTAAACTCGCTGCCACGGTAAAAGCTGAATTTCCGCAGGTGCCGTTTGTTGCTCTTTCTCCCTTTTCGAGAGAAGTGAGTCTGAAAATTGAAAAGCTGAATTTGAGTAATATTGATTATGTTTTTAGCTGGCTGGGTAATACGGATCTGCTGATGGCCATTATTAAACTGATTGAGGACAAGATGAATGTGGAACACGATGTGAAAGAGGTGGGCGTTCAAACGATTATCCTCGTTGAAGACAACATCCGGTTTTACTCAAGCTATCTGCCAAACATTTATAAAATTATCTTTAAACAGTCGAAAGCCTTTGTAACCGAAGGTCTTAACGAGCACCAGAAAATGTTGAAAGCGCGGGGACGTCCGAAGATTTTGCTGGCCACCGATTACGAAGAAGGAATGCATCTTTACCGGAAATACAAAAATAATCTGCTCGGTGTTATCTCCGATATTAGCTATCCACGCAGGGGAATAAAAGACGCGGAAGCAGGCTTACGGCTTTTCAGGCGGATAAAAAAAGAGAACCGGTTTATGCCTCTGTTACTGCAATCGTCCGATCCCCGCAACGAAAAAAAAGCCAAAACACTCGGTGTGGGTTTTATCGACAAAAACTCCACCAGCCTTCCTTACGACCTGCGGAGCTTTATCAAATTCTATTTCGGTTTTGGTGATTTTATTTTTAAAGATCCGGCTAACGGCAACGAAGTGGGGCGAGCTCATAACCTGAAAGACCTGCAGGAAAAAATCTTTCAGATACCGAAAGAATCCCTTCGCTATCATATTGAGCGCGAACATTTTTCGAAATGGCTTAGAGCCAGGGCTTTGTTTTCGCTTGCCAAACTCTTTCAATCGTTTACCACCGAAGATTTTGACAATATCAACGAGGTAAGATATTTTATCTTTAATGCCATTAGCAACTTCCGTATTACCAAATCGCGGGGTGTTATTTCGCAATTCGACAGGACAACTTTTGATGAGTATTTTTCCATTTCGCGTATTGGCCAGGGTTCCATTGGCGGAAAAGCCCGTGGGCTGGCATTCCTCGACTCACTTATCAACCGTAATGAGTTGCACCATCTTTATGAGAAAATAGATATATCCATTCCTAAAACAGTGGTTCTCGGCACGGATATTTTTGATGAGTTTATGGATAATAATGAACTTTATCCTATTGCACTCTCCGACGAACATTCCGATGAACAGATTTTACAATTTTTTCTGGATGCCAAGCTTCCCGAATCGGTACAGGAAGACCTGTTTACCATTGTTTCACTGGTAAACCAACCGTTAGCCGTCCGTTCGTCAAGTCTTCTCGAAGACAGTCATTATCAACCTTTTGCTGGAATATACAACACCTACATGATTCCTTCGACGGAGAAAAACTTAGACAAAAAATTTGAAATGCTGAATCAGGCTATCAAGAGCGTGTATGCTTCCTCTTTTTTTGCCGACAGCAAAGCTTATATGCAAGCTACAGCCAACGTTATTGATGAAGAAAAAATGGCGGTAGTTCTGCAGGAGGTATGTGGAAAAAGATATGGTAACTATTTCTATCCCACACTTTCGGGAGTCGCGCGTTCGCTGGATTTCTACCCCATTCCGCCTGAAAAGCCGAAAGACGGTACGGCAAACATTGCTCTCGGACTGGGAAAATACATAGTGGATGGCGGACTCTCGTTACGGTTTTCGCCACAATATCCCAAAAAAGTTTTGCAAACGTCCACTCCCGATACCACTTTACGGGAAACCCAAAAGTATTTTTATGCACTGGACCTTTCTCCTGAGAAATTTGTGCCCAGCGTAAACGATAGTATCAACCTTGTAAAACTTCGGATAAAAGATGCCGAAAAGGATGGCTCCATCCGGAAAATTGCCAGTACCTACGACCTGCAAAATAATGTTATTCGAGACGGTTACAATTACGATGGTAAGAAGTTGATAACCTTCTCCGCCATTTTGAAACACAATGTTTTACCGCTCGCTGAAATTTTACAGAAAACCTTGTATCTCGGCGCAAAGGAGATGGACAAGCCCGTTGAAATTGAATTTGTTGTGGATTTGAACACCAAAAAAGGAGAAACAATAAAGTTTTTTCTTTTGCAAATCAGACCCATTGCCAGTAAAGAACAAAGTGTTCATTTGAATCCGCAGAAAATTAACAGGAATAAAGTGCTGATTCTTTCTTATTCAGCATTGGGGAACGGACTAATTGATGATGTTCGGGATGTGATCTATGTAAAACCGCAAACTTTCGATGCAGCTCACAACGGGAAAACGGCAAATATGATTGGAGAAATCAATAAGAAATTTATGGAGAAAAAGAAAAACTATATCCTGGTTGGTCCAGGGCGGTGGGGCTCCTCCGACCCGTGGCTCGGCATTCCCGTAAAGTGGTCGCAGATTTCGGAAACCCGGCTCATCGTGGAATCGGGGCTTGAAAACTATCGCATCGATCCCAGCCAGGGAACCCATTTCTTCCAGAATCTGACCTCTTTCCGTGTGGGCTATTTTTCCTTAAACCCCTATCTGAACGACGGAGTTTTCGATTTGGAATTTCTAAGTAAACAGCCTGCCATATACGAAAATGAAACTTTGCGCCACGTCAGGTTTAAGAAGCCGCTGGTAATTAAAATTGATGGGAAGAAAAATCTTGGGATTGTTATGAAACCGTAATCTTAGATTAGAACGGTTTCTTGTTTCAGCAGGTTGGTTGCGCATTCACCGATAACAATAGCAGCACAAGGCAGGTTGTGGATACGATTTTTTTTATAATTTCGTTCTTTCTTCAAAGATAATCTAAATTTTACAGATGAAGAAACGTTTCCTCCC
>CAZRAW010000057.1:0-6004 GCA_964598065.1 uncultured Lentimicrobiaceae bacterium | reverse complement strand
TCCCAATCCGAAAACCGTTAGGGATTTACGACAAACCCCTTAACCCTGTTGATTAACATTTTTTTGTGAACAAATGCTCCAAAACATATCCGAATACAAACGGCTTTCGCCTAACTTTGTCCTAATGAGTAAAAGGAAAAGTTACTTTCGCATTATTCTTTTTACCTTGTTGATAGCAAGCTTTGTCCCCGCTGTCTACGGGCAGGCAAGAAAAATGACCACCAAAGAATACATCAACAAGTACAAAGATATTGCCATCAAGGATATGAAGACTTACAAAATTCCAGCCTCCATAACGCTGGCTCAGGGCATTCTGGAGTCGGGCAGCGGCAATAGTCGGCTGGCACGAAAAGCCAATAATCATTTCGGCATAAAATGCCATAAAGACTGGCATGGGAAAAGAATATATGTGACAGATGATACTCGTCATGATTGTTTTCGCAAGTATAAAAAGCCTGAAGACTCTTATCGTGATCATTCCAAATTTCTCTCCAAACGCGGACGTTACTCTTTCCTTTTCAAATATCCCATTACCGATTACAAAGACTGGGCTTACGGTTTGAAAAGAGCAGGTTATGCTACCAATCCAAGATATCCGCAATTACTCATTTATTACATTAAAAAATATCACCTGTATAAGTATGACAGGCGCGGTTTAAAATATTCAAAGAGAAACAGGAGAAAAAAGAGATACGCTATTTATTCCGAACCTGAAATTTCTGCGTTTGTCAAGGTGAGAACCAGCATGTATGGCAGGCCTGTTCTGGAAAACAACGGACGCAGGCTTATCATTGTAAAAGCCGGAGACACGTTCAACAGACTGGCAGATGAATTTGAAATCAGCCGGCATAAATTACTAAGAAACAATGATTTGAAGAAAAGCCACGTTCTCAAACCCGGAGAAATACTTTATTTGGAGAGAAAAGCTTCCAAAGCGGAGAGAGGATACAAGTACCACATTGTAAAACAGGGTGAAAGCTTATGGGAGATTTCGCAACTTTACGGTATCAGGTTGAGTAGTCTGTTGAACAAAAACAACCTTCCAAGGCATTATCAGGCTGCTACCGGAACAAAACTCCGGGTTCGTTAATCACGGAAGTTCTCCATCGAAAATCCGTTCTGCCGGGCCGCGTAACCAAATATCTTTAAATCCGTTTGCTGTTTTCCGGTAGCTGACACTAAAATTGCCACCACGGGTATGAATATTTGAAACCTGTTTCCCTGTTTTTAAAAATGCCGTTAGTGCCGTAGCCGTTACGCCCGTACCGCACGAAAGTGTTTCGCCTTCCACACCCCGCTCATAAGTCCTGACAAAAAGTCGCTTTGCCTCTATCCTGACAAAATTCACATTAGTTCCGTCCGGAGCAAATCGTTTATCATTTCTGATTTCTCTGCCCAAACGCAGCACATCAACTTCTTCCACACGGGAAATGAATTTGACAAAATGAGGAACGCCCGTATTTAAAAACCAGCCATCGGCAAACATTTTCACCTCATTAACATCCTGCATTTTCAGCGAAACATCAAAAATCCGCTTTTCAATAATTTCGTTTTCTATTTTGGCTTCGTGCACTCCATCGGCGGCTGAAAACCGCATCTCTTTTCCTGCAACACCTTTCATGTAAGCCAGTGCAGCAATACTCCTACCCCCGTTTCCACACATATCAGCCGGCTTTCCGTCCGAATTAAAATAGAGCATGTCAAAATCAAAAGTATCGGAAGATTTCAACAACATAAAACCATCAGCACCGATACCAAAATGCCGGTTACAAAAACGGGCTATCTCTTTACGCCCGACAGAAAACAGCCCTTTCCTGTCATCAACCAGGATAAAATCATTTCCGTTCGCCTGAAACTTATAAAACTGCATCGACATGGCATTTAATAATTGTTAAAAATAAAGTTTTTCATCCTGTTTGGAAAGGTTTTTGAGTAAGTTTTATTCATGAATTTGACTGATTAACAAATATTAACATCAATTTGGAAACGAAATTTCCATAAAGACGTTATATTCTCAGAGAGCAAAGATAATACCGATTATCAATCAAAATACGCTTTTGGTTCGTTTTACTCCCAAAACCGCTTTGATTGTATATCGGCATTTACCATTGTAATTTTCAAAATGCACTTTCAGCGCATTTTGAAAAACAATTAGTATAAGATGCGTTTAAAAACAAAAATAGTAACAAATGAAAACAATCATTAAAAGTTTCGTCGGAGCAGTTACCGGAACAATCCTTGTCCTGTTGATTGCTTTCTTCGTTATCAAACAACATCAGCGGGAACCAGCAACACCAATTGTCAAAAACCAAATCCAAAAACTACCAAAAGTTAAAGCCACCTATTTATTACCACAGAATACTGACTTTACCGTAGCTGCTGCAAAATCCGTCAATGCCGTTGTTCATATCAAAACCATTATTGGTATAAAACCGCGGAATTACGACAATTTCTTTGGTTCGTTACGCGGTTACATTTACGGCCAACCGCAACAGGCATTAATAGCCTTTGGTTCCGGTGTAGTGATTTCTCCCAACGGGTATATTGTAACCAACAACCATGTGGTAGCCGGTGCAAACAAAATCTTTGTAACTTTCAACGACAAACAGGAGATGGAAGCCAAAATCATCGGCACTTCCCCATCCACCGACCTGGCACTTATCAAAGTCGATGCAAAGGATTTGCCTTATTTGACCTATGGCAATTCTGACAATCTGAAGGTGGGACAATGGGTGTTGGCCGTGGGGAATCCCTTCAACCTGACTTCAACGGTTACAGCAGGAATTATCAGTGCAATAGCGCGCAACATTCATATTTTGAAAGGGAAAACAGCCATTGAGTCCTATATTCAAACTGATGCGGCAGTAAATCCGGGAAACAGCGGTGGAGCACTTGTAAATACCGCGGGTCAACTCATTGGAATCAACGCTGCCATTGCTTCACAAACCGGCGTTTACGAAGGTTACTCTTTTGCCATACCTGTTAATTTGGTAAGAAAAGTGGTTAGTGATCTTATGAATTACGGCCAGATTCAGCGTGGCTATCTTGGGATTCAAATCCAGAATATTGATGCAAACTTTGCCAAAAAGATGCATTTGCACGATCTGGACGGCGTTTATGTGGCTATGGTCATAAAGGGGAGTGGCGCTGACAAAGCGGGGATTAAGAAGGGCGACATCATCACTGCCATCAACAACCATCCCATAAAAGATATGTCAGTACTTCTCGGTATTACCGGGCAATACAGTCCCGGCAATGTGATACGCGTCAGCCTCTTGCGAGACAGAAAAAAGGAAACCGTTCGTGTTACACTGGAAAACAAAAACGGAACCACCGGATTGATTAAAGCACAAAAAATGTTTTACAGCGACGTTTTGGGAGCCATGCTGAAAACTGCTCCCGAAAACGAGTTGACAAACCTGAATATTGACAATGGATTGAAAGTCGTTAGCGTTAGAAGAGGTATTCTGCAAAAAGGTGGTATTGCCGAAGGTTTCATCATTACAAAAGTGAACAACAGAGAAGTAAACAATAAAGAACAAATTAAACGGGCTCTATCGCAAAACAATAATAATGTTGTGAAAGTAAGTGGAATATATCCCAACGGAATGAGATTATCTTTTGAATTTGTACCGTAAACCTTGTAGTTTAGAACTTTTTTAAATAAATTGCGAAACTTTTCACAAGTAAAAACGTAGATTAAAGTCCGGAACTAACTAATTTATTATGAGACAGCTAAAAATAATAAAATCAATTACTAACAGAAATACTGCTTCTCTCGACAAATACTTGCAGGAGATTGGCCGGGAGGAGCTCATCACCGCCGAAGAAGAAGTACAACTTGCCCGCAGAATAAAAGCAGGGGATGAACAGGCACTGGAAAAATTAACCAAAGCCAACCTGCGTTTTGTTGTTTCAGTGGCAAAACAATACCAAAACCAGGGACTTAGCCTGCCTGATCTGATAAACGAAGGAAATGTCGGCCTTATCAAAGCAGCCAGTCGTTTTGATGAAACCCGTGGTTTTAAATTCATTTCTTATGCCGTTTGGTGGATTCGCCAATCGATTTTGCAGGCGTTGGCCGAACAATCAAGAATTGTACGTCTTCCGCTAAACCAGGTAGGTTCACTGAATAAAATCAGGAAAGTAAGCACCAAACTGGAGCAGAAATTTGAACGGCGGCCTTCAGCCGGTGAGATAGCCAAAGAGATGGATGTCTCAGAGCATAAAATTGATTCTGCCATGAAAATTTCTACCCGGTCTGTTTCGATGGATGCCCCCATTATTCCTGACGAAGACACCAAACTGATAGACCTTATGACCCCGGCAGACTCCCACGGCACGGATGAAGAGCTTATGCAGGAATCGCTCCGGCGTGAAATTGAGCGCTCTCTGTCAACCCTCAGCGAAAAAGAACGGGATGTCATCAACATGTATTACGGCATTGGGATGAATCATGGGCTTACCCTCGAGGAAATCGGAGCAAAATTTGATCTTACCCGCGAACGGGTAAGACAAATTAAAGAAAAAGCCATCCGCCGTTTGCGCCATACTTCGCGCAGCCGGCTGCTGAAAGCCTATCTCGGCCAGTAACCACCGGGCTTATTTGTATAATTTCTAAAGAGAGTGAACGGGTTTCCTGTTCACTCTCTTTTTTTTTATACATTTGTCCGACAGCTTATTTCTTAATTTTAATACTCATCTTTTTTTAAAATCAATGGACAATGGTACCCAAAAAAGACATGAACGGGAATTATGAAAACTCCCTGAAAAATTGGTCATATCAGGAAAAACTGGCCAACGAATTTATTAGTGTTGTTTACAAACTTTTTTATGACAAGTCGATTGAACTGGCCCTGTTTCGCGACCAGTTGATAGACCGCAGCGCCAGTGTGATTCTGTACAAACACTCTTATGCAGAGAATATTATTGACAGACCTCTGCACATTAAAGATTCCCTGAAACTGGCCAAAGCCATCCTGCATTCGGATATCGGCCAGTCGCGCATCGACATTGGCAGGCTGAACCGCGAGTGGATTGAGGAGAGCAATAACTTTGTAGATGAAGATGATTTCATCAACGTTAAGTTAAAACACCTGAAAGCAGCCAACATCAAGCCCTTCCGTCCCCGCGATGTTATCTTGTACGGCTTCGGACGTATCGGACGACTGCTGGCACGCCAGCTTATTATCCAGGGTAATGGCAGCCAATTACGTGTGCGTGCCATCGTTACTCGCGGTAATGATGACCTGCACATTATAAAAAGAGCTTCCCTTTTCCGCCACGACTCGGTTCATGGTCCTTTCAGAGGCGTTGCCATCGAAAATTTGGAGGAAAAAACCATCTACATAAACGGACACAAAGTCCTTATGCTGGCAGCGCAAAATCCGGAAGACATCGACTATACGGAATATGGTATTAAAGATGCCATTCTCATTGACAATACCGGCGTTTTTCGTGACAGAAAAAGTCTCAGCCGCCATTTGCAAGCCAAAGGAGTGGACAAAGTGCTGCTCACCGCTCCGGGAAAAGGCGACATTCCCAACATTGTGTACGGCGTGAATAATAAAGGTGTAGATGTGAAAACCGAACGTATTTTTTCTGCCGCTTCCTGTACCACTAACGCCTCCAGCCCGATTTTGTATCTGATTGAAAAAACCTTTGGCATTGAAAAAGGTCATCTGGAGACTATACACTCTTACACCAACGACCAGAATCTTTTGGACAACTACCATAAAAAATATCGCCGGGGTCGCTCGGCGCCCCTCAACATGGTGATTACCGAAACAGGAGCCGCACAAGCTGTAGCCAAAGCTGTTCCCAGCCTGAAAGGAAAACTCACCGGAAATGCTATCCGCGTCCCTACGCCCAATGTTTCGCTGGTCATCATGTCGCTGTCGCTAAAAAGAGAGACTTCGGTGGAGGAGGTGAACGAGCTCATGCGAACCGCTTCGCTGGAAGGCAATCTGGTACGACAAATCAAATACTCCACCTCCAACGATGC
>CAZRAW010000056.1:0-14741 GCA_964598065.1 uncultured Lentimicrobiaceae bacterium | reverse complement strand
TGCTTGTCGTCTGCCGGTTATTTTTATTGGTTGCAGAGCAACCAATAAAAAATGCCAAGTAAGGTTATTAAAACTGTAAAATAAAAAAGTCTTTCCTGATTTTCATCTTTCAGATTTTTTTGGTTTATATCCTGCTTTGGTCAACGCAGTTTCAATTTGTGTTTCGTCCGTTTTATCAGGATTGAATTCTATCTGAACCAACCTTTTAATAATTTTCGTTTTTACTTTTTTTACCCCACCTAAATCTTTTAATGTGTCTGTTATTTTTTCAGTACATCCATGACAAACCATATTATCAATATTCAGCGTTATCTCTTTCGTGGTTTCATTAGTTTTTGTTTGTAAAAATTCATAAATAGTTTCCATTTCTTTCATCTTACCGGTAAGCTCATAAAGATTTAAATCGGGGAATTGTTTTCTAATAGTGGCAATTTTTTCTTCTTGTCCACAATCACCCGGACAAATTTCTAAAGCCTTTGCAATCTTTATAGCCAGTGTTTTCCTGAAAACTTCATCCAATAAAAGATGCTGAGCTTTTTCAAAGCCCTTATTTACTGCTTTGAATTGATTTAAGATCTGCGTAGGGTCATTGCTTTCATCAAGCATTTTTATCACGCCTTCAATCTGTCCTTTTATACTGTTCAACCGGTCTTTAAGATCTTTTGTCAAATCTTTAGGTAACATAACTTATCCAATTAAATACACTTCAATCTCTAAAATCAGAGATTGAAGTGTATGGTTAATCAAGCAGCAATTTAAGTTAAATTGCTTTTCCAATTCCTGCAGCTGCCAAATCTTCTTTACTCACCCCATTGCCTTTGCAACAAGATAGTAATTCCCCGTTTACGACTACTGCAGGTAAGGAAGTAATGTTATATTCTTTTATCTTGCCAATGCAAATCTTTGATTCGCATTGCTCAACAAGGTTATAAACAGTTACTTCACAAGAGGCACACGCCATTTCTTTTACTGTTTTTACAACAGGCTCACATACCGGACATCCCGCTGTAAACACTTCAATTTGCCGTTTCATTGTTTTGCTTTTTTAATGATTAAAATTAAACTACTTCAACTACGCTGCAAAGATGAGACATGGCAGGGGGTGGTCACCAAATTTATTTTCGTTTTATTTTCGTTCGCAACAGAACGATGACAAGAATTCAGTCTCTTTTACGCCTGATTTCCGGAATTCCCCTGAATAGATTTTCTGTTTTCACAATTTACCTGAAAATTTTTTCATAATCAACCTTCTTTTCAATCCCTTATCAATCTTATCAATCCCATCAATCTCATTTCCGGCTTGTCTGGCTTCGGCTAACCTGTTTCAGGGGCTGACGTTGAACGAAAAAATGAAGCATACCATTTGCTTGTTGTGAGCATTTACCTGGCATTTTCGTTTTTTATCACTTCGGCAAATTCGGAAATAAGTTCCGGATCCTCTTCAAAACGGTTTCCGACAACGATGATATCGGCTCCGGCACGGAGGCTTTCTTTTGCCGCTTTGGCTGTCCGGATACCACCGCCCACAAGCAAAGGAACGCTAATAGAATCTTTTACGAATCGAATCATCACGGAAGAAACAGGAGTTTCGGCGCCGCTGCCGGCATCCATAAAAATAAGCCGTAACCCCAGCATTTCTCCTGCCATGGCCGTACAGGCGGCAATGTCTTTTTTGTCGTTGGGAATAGGGAAAGAATTGCTCATATAACTCACCGAAGTAGGTTTTCCACTGTCAATAAGCATGTAACCCGTTGGCATAGTTTCTATTCCGCTTAGCTTAATATAGGGTGCTGCAATCACATGCATACCGATGAGCATATCAGGATTTCGCCCGGAAATGAGGGAAAGGAACAGCATAGCATCCGCATTACGACTCACCTGGTAAGTATTTCCGGGAAAAAGCACCACCGGAATATCACTGTTTTCTTTCAATGTTCGAATACAGTGATAAAGGCTATCGCTGGTGAGCAGACTGCCTCCCACTAAAAAAAAATCAATCCCGGCATTTTGGGCAATGTTTGCAATTTTCTCATGCTGATTGTCCGATTGTTTATCCGGATCTATGAGAACAGCTATCTGCTTCTGCTGTTTCTGAAAAAGATCAATTATTTTCATGTATTTGTGCTTATTTCTGATTATCAACGTAAACCCAAAATGAAGACAAGCCACTGATGTCCCGGAAATGGTTTTCAACAAAAATAAGAAAAATGTGAAACAGTGAATGGTGAATGATGAATGGTGAGTAAGAAATGGCTTTAAACCGGAGAATAATCTGCCATCAACGATTATTCCCAGAAACTTTAGGCACTCCAAACTTTACACTTTAGGCACTTTCCTTTGTAACCTTTCTTTTCCTAAATTTGGGGCACCAAAAAATGAACCTGTATGTCCTTTTCACCGCAAAATAATTTTGAAGAAAGCCGAAAGCAAACAGGCTATATTTCCCGCAAAGAAGCTACTCAGAAAACTTATGACCAAATGGGTTTTATGTCCGGGCTGGAAGTTCATCAGCAGCTGCTGACCAAAGAGAAACTGTTTTGTCACTGTCCGGCAGGCATCTATAACGGCGATGACGATTTTGATGCCGAAATTGACCGCCACATGCGGCCTACGCTGAGCGAGCTGGGCGAATATGACGGTACGGCACTCATGGAATTCAAAACCCGTAAGAAAATTACCTATCGTATCAACAACGAAAATGCCTGTACCTACGAAATTGATGACACCCCTCCGTTTCCGCTGAACCGCGAAGCACTGGAACAGGCGCTGGAAATTTCCATGCTCTGTAAACTCAACATTGTGGGTGAAGTACACATTACCCGCAAACAATATCTTGACGGTAGTATTCCCACAGGATTTCAGCGGACAGCCATTCTCGGTATCGAAGGCGAGTTAAAGCTTCCCCACAAGAAAATCCGGCTGATTCAGCTTAGCATCGAAGAGGATGCCTGTCGCGAAATTTCCGACATTGGTCACCGGCGTATTTATAAAACCGACCGGCTGGGGATGCCGCTTATCGAAACGGTAACTTATCCCGATTGTGTGAACCCCGGTGAGGTAAAAGAAGCTTGCGACTATATTCGGTTTCTGAACCGTAGCACCGGCAAGGTGCGTACCGGTATAGGCGCCGGACGCGAGGATGTTAATGTCAGCTGCAAAGGTGGCACGCGCGTCGAAATTAAAGGCGTTGCCCATACCAAATGGATTCCCGAACTTACCCATAACGAAGTTTTCAGACAATGGGCTTTGCTCCGCATCAAAAGAATACTGAACAAACGTACCAGCCTCGCCGCATGGAAAATGTCGTATCAGGATATTTCCGGATTACTCCGGATTTCTTTGTTAAAGAAAGCGGAAAAAGTTATGGCAATAAAATTACCGGAGTTTCAGGGTATTCTGTCGCATTTTACCCAGACGGGGAAAATGTTTGCCGATGAACTTTCCGACAGGCTGAAAGTTATCGCCTGCATCGAACATCCAAACCTGATACACAGCGAAGAGCTGAAACCGCTGTTAGGGAAAAAAGACCGGGAGAAAATTATTCAGAAATTGCAATCGGAGGGAAAAGATGGTTGGCTAATGATTTGGGGACCGGAGGCTGACATGCCCACTGCACTGGAGACCATCGAAGAGCGCTGCCGGATGGCTTTTGAAGGGGTTCCCAAAGAAACACGTAAATCGCTACCGGATGGAACCACCATTTTTGAGCGTGTACTGCCCGGTGCCAACCGGATGTATCCCGATACCGACTCGGCTCCCATCCCGCTGGACGATCAGGATATTGAAAGAATAGGCCAAAACCTTCCGGAGGAGATGATTTCCCGTTACAACACATTGAAAAGCCAGAGTGTTCCCGAAGATGTTTATACCTTTCTTTTTTCCAACAATCTCTTCCCGCTCATGGAGAAAATAATCCGCGAAACGGATATCTCACCGGTTTACATAGGTACGTTCCTCGGCGAAAAACTCAAATTCGCCCTGCATCACTACGGTGCCGGACAGCCTTTTCCGTTTAAAATCCTGTTACCGCTTTTTGCTTTACTGAAAGAAAACCGGCTGCATCATCAGTTGGCTGAAAGTATGTTACCAACTATTGTTGCTTATCCTAAAATGGAATTTGATTCGGTATTAACGGCCATCGGGTTCAAACGACATCCCGAAAAGGAAATTCTGGCACGTATTCCCATCCTGCTTTCAAAATTCCGTGAAGGAAAAATACAGATTGATAAGGCGAAAGAGCATAATTGGGTTATGGGACATCTGCGAAAAACGGCGCTCGGCAATATGGACCTGTCTGTGTTGAGTGAGAAATTGAGACAGCTTCAATAAAAAACATCGCGAAAGCACAAAAAACAGCAAAATGGACAACGATATTTTTCAGGGATACAAAGGAGATGCACTGGCACTGCTCAAAAAATTTAAAATACGCGTGTGGGGCACAGCCATCATCGAGACCACGCGGGGACACTTTGACGGAACGGTTCTACCCCGTGCCGAAAACGATGATGACCAGCATATCGTGTTGAAAATTGCTACCGGCTACAACATTGGCCTTGACGTAAAAACCGTGAAAAAGATGCGGGAAACGGGCTATAAGAAAGCGCATTACAAAATTCCGGAAAAGAAATTTCCCATCACTCCCGGCCTGCCGAGGGTAAAGTTGTTCGGAACGGGCGGTACCATTGCTTCGCGGTTAGATTACCGTACCGGCGCCGTGATTCCGGCGTTTTCGCCGGGCGAGCTTTACGGTGCGGTTCCCGAATTGGCGGATATTTGCAACCTCGAAACGGAAAAGGTGTTTGCCGTCTTTAGCGAAAACATGGGTCCCAAACAATATATTGCGCTGGCCAAGGCAATTGGTATCGAAATCGAAAAAGGTATCGACGGCATTGTCATTGGTCACGGCACGGATACCCTGCATCATACAGGAGCTGCGCTGACTTTTATGTGTCAAAACCTGCCGGTACCGGTGGTGCTGGTGGGTTCGCAGCGTTCGTCCGACCGGCCCAGTTCCGATGCGGCGCTTAACCTGATGTATGCCATGAAAGCCGCCGGCCATTCCGACATTGCCGAAGTGATGGTTTGTATGTTTGGCCCTACTTCCGACGAATACGGTTTGCTGCACAAAGGCACGCGCGTGCGGAAAATGCACTCCTCGTACCGTTCTACCTTCCGCACCATTGGCGACACACCGCTGGCACGTATCAACCGAAAAGAAATCATTCCCATCAAAAAACATTACAACAAACGGCGAGCGGATAAAAATGTGAAAATTCTGCCCTATTTCAGCGAAAAGGTTACTATGCTTTACTATTATCCGGGCATGCATCCCGATGTGCTTGATGCTATGATTGACAAAGGTTACCGGGGAATTATTTTTGTGGGAACCGGTCTGGGACACGTAAACAAAGAGTTGTATCCGGCCATCGAGCGTGCCCACGCCAAAGGTGTTCACATGTTTATGACCTTGCAGACACTGTGGGGTTATGTAAACATGTTTGTGTACGATACGGGACGCGACATGATGGCGCGCGGTATTATTCCTGCCGGCAATATGCTGCCAGAGGTAGCTTGGGTAAAACTCAGCTGGATTCTCGGGCAGACCGACGACTCGCAAAAAGTAAAAGAGATGATGCTTACCCCGGTGAATGACGAAATAACTTTGCGTGAGCCTTATAACGGTTATCTGATTTACCAGGGAGGCGTGCCTGAGGTGGAAGAATTTATCAGGAAAGTGCACAAGTAAAACAAATTCAGAATAAAAAGACCCACCCCTACACCCTTCCGAAGAAGGGGAATTCAATCCGGCAATGAAAAATCAACACGTTTTCAAACTAAAAAATTTCGTGTTGGCTGAAATGAGATTTTGAAAATTTTATAGCCTGCACCTCAAAATAATATTTAGCCCCAAAATAAAGAAAGCGAAAAGACCCGAAGATATTTTCGCTTTTCCATTTCTAAAGAGTTATGCTAAATCCCGCCCGGCTAATTGTCTTTCAGAACTAACTCTTTCATCGTTAGGTAACCATCTTTATTCTTGTCCATGGCTTTGAATTTCTTACTGTAAGCTGCCAGAAATTCTTTCTTCGTCACATAATTTTTACCCGGAGCCGCCATTGAAGTTACCAAGTCAGTTTCATTGGCCGTCAGTTTACCATCATGATTGGTATCTAACTGGTCAAACTTTTTGGAAGCCATGTTTAAATACTCTTTCTCCGAAATTTTATTATCCTTATTCAGGTCATAGTTTTTGAAGAACAGAAGTTTTTTCTGAAGCATGACACTATCCTGTTTTGCTTCAGCAACAGCCGATTTCTTTACGGTTTTCACTTCAACTGCAGCAGATTTCTTTACGGTTTTCAGCTTCTGTTCCAGTTTTTGTTGAGTTGATTCTTTTTTGGTATGGTTTGCACAAGATGTAGCAAAAAGCAAGCTGGAAATCATCAAAGTGTACAAAACCCATTTGCCCGATAAAAATACTTTTTTCATGGTTTTTTGTTTTTAGTAATTAAATAAAACCTCTTTGCTTTTAATTTTTAGACTTTAGCTAAGTTGGACAAAGGTACGCCCGTTTTAAAGTAAAGTCAAGTAGAAATCATGTTATTTCATCGATTTGGTGATGGCTATTGGGTTTTTATACCAAAAGTTTGTATCTTTGTAATGAGCTACTACAAATGCGAATACCATGAAAAAATTTTTGATAATAAGCCTGATGGCTTTGGTTTTTTTGCCATTTACCACAAAAGCCTGCTACACTATAGTGGTGGGGAAAAAAGCCAGTACTGACGGGTCGGTGTTGTTTGCACACAACGAAGATGACGGGGGCATTCAGCTGATGAATTTTTGGCAGGTACCGAGGCAAAATTTTCCGGCGGGAGCTCGTTTAAAACTTATCCGTGGTGGCAGTGTTTTACAGCCTTCCCAAACATGGGCGTTCAGCTGGATAGAAGATGTGCACGAAGAATTTAGTGATTTTTATCTGAACGAATGGGGTGTGAGCATAGCAAGCAATGCCTGCGGTTCAAAAGTAAAAAACTTTGAACTTACCGATGGCGGTATTGGTTATATGCTCAGACGTATTGTTGCACAAAGGGCCAAAACAGCACGAGAAGGAGTGAAAATTGCGGGGCACCTTTTGGATAAGTTCGGCTATGCCGTTCATGCAGGAGGAGGCCGAACCCTGGTTATTGCCGATAAAAATGAGGCGTGGTTGCTGGACATTCTGCCCGGCAAATATTGGGTGGCCGAGCGTGTTCCGGATGATGCCGTAGTGTTGCAGCCAAACATTTATGTCATCAGAAATGTGAATTTTAATGATACGGTCAACTTTATTACATCAAAAAAAGACATCCGCCAATATGCTATTAAAAACGGATGGTATAATCCGAAAAAAGACAAAGTTTTTGATTTCGCCTATATTTTTTCCAATTTCCGGAGTCGTCATTTTTCCGAAAGAGGTTACGATACACGTCAGTGGCGCGGACAACAGCTCCTTTCGGGGAAAACCGCTACAACAGAAGAAGCAAAGAAATCGGGTTTGCCTTTTTCGGTAATCCCGGCTCATAAACTCTCGCCGGCAGAGCTTATGCAGGTACTGCGCGACCATTATCAGGGAACGCCCTATGATATGACCCTGAACAAGAAAGTAAATCCCAACAAAGGTTCTGAACGTACCATCTGTACACGTTCCACGCAAGTTTCGCTGGTGGTGCAGTTAAGAAACGGTTTGCCCAAGGAAATAGGCACAGTCCTGTGGCTCAGCTTTGGTCGGCCGGATGTGAACACTTATGTGCCGTTTTATCCTGTAGCAACAACGATTCCTGCCAGTTATCATTTTGTGCCGGGAAACGGAAACTGGAAAACATCGCTAACGCATCACTTCGATCCTTTACCGGGAACTTTCACTTACCGGCCCAACCGCGCTTTCTGGATTTTCAACGATTTGGAAAATATCGGTGGTCTCGCTTATTATAAAACCATCGGAATGATTCAAAAAACCTGGAAATCTCAGGAAAAGGAAGATTTTGCATGGCAACCGGCAATTGAGAAAAGCGCATTGATGCTTTACAAAAGCAATCCGAAAATGGCTGCTTTTTTCCTGCAGGAATATTCCAATGCTCGTGCGAGGAAGGCTATTCAGACATCAAAACAACTGCTGGTGAAGGTGAAAAGCCTGGTTTACCGTTAGGTAAATTTGCTGATTTATTCGTCAACAAATTATTTGTCCGAAGAGAATAAGATACAAAACAGCAAATTAATCCAACATTTGTCCTACTCTTCGTCATTATAAATTTTTTCATCGGGTAAATCAGCTCCTTCGGCATCACTTTCAATATCACGACCTTTGAGCTTTTGCACCAGAAATTCCTTGTAAAACTCATGCTGAATCACCAAATCCATAATTTCGTTTGTACCGGTCCAGATGGTGATGAGCCGGGTGTCGCGGAGCATCTTTTCAACCGGATAAACGTTGGTGTAGCCGATACCTCCCATCATTTGCATGGCGTGGTTGACAATTTTCCATGCCGATTCGGTGGAGAACTTTTTGGCTTCCGAAACCATTTGACGAATTCGTCCTGCCGATACCGGAGCATCAGCTGTTTTGGCTGCCAAATAATTGATAGCCCGCGAGGCATCTAACAGCGTAAGGCTGTCGGAGACTTTGGCACTAACAGCTTCGAAAGCTCTGATTTTCCGTCCGAAAGCTTTTCTTTTGTCGGCATAGCGGGCTGCCACCTCAAAAGCGCCTCTCGCCATTCCCACGGCAGCGCCGGCGGAGGTCAGCCGTTCAGGAACCATCATTTGATGAAACACCCGTGTTCCGTTGCCGATACCTGCTTCGCCACCGAGAACATTTTCTACGGGGACGGCAGCATTTTTAAAGACAAGTCGTCCTGTACCACCGCCACGAGTACCCATTAAACCGTAAACGTGCTCTACTTCCACACCGGCGCCACGTTCCACGAGAAAAGCAGTCATAGCTTTTTTGGCATCATCAATACCTTCCACTTTGGCATAAACGAGAATCAGGTCGGCGCCTTCGGCACCCACAACAAAACGTTTCTGTCCGCTCAGGTAAAACACGTCCCCTTTGCGGGTGGCTTTGGTAGTAGCAGCAAAAAAGTCGGAACCTCCTCGTGGCTCGGTAAGTCCTTCAGCCACTCCGATTTCTCCTTTCAGCATGGGAATTAGAAAGCGCTCTTTTTGTTCTTCGGTTCCAAAAACATGAAGCGCCTCACCCACAATGGAGAACAGCGAATAGAGACATCCCAGCGACGTACCGAGCAGGCCGACTTCTTCGAGAGCGACCATTTCGCTGGTCCAGGGCAAGCCCGAACCGCCCCACTTTTTATCAAAACGCAATCCCAGCAGGTTTCTTCTTCCCGCTTCGCGGATAAATTCCATGGGATACCGTACTTTATCGGCATCCATATCCAGCAATAGCTGGCTGGGCACCCATTTTACAAAATCCTGCATTTTTTCGCGCAGGGCAATTTCTTCTTTGGTTAATAATTCATCCATTGACATGACTGTGATTTTTTTGTTCGTTCACGTTAAATACTTTATTTTGTTTCGGAATACTTGTCGCGGAGCACTTTTTTGTTGAGTTTTCCGGCACTGGTCAGCGGAATTTCATCCACAAAAATAAATTGATCAGGAATCCAGAATTTGGCCATCTTCCCCTCTTTTACTTTTATTGTGAGTAGCTCCACAAGTTCCTCCGGACTTACTACTTCCCCCGATGTTTTTACAATGGCCAGTGGACGTTGACCCCAGTGTTCGTCTTTTTTGGGAATAACAGCCACCTCGGTGACAGACGGATGTTCCGAGATAAGTGCCTCAAGTATTCCGGTGGGAATCCACTCTCCCCCGCTTTTTATGGCATCCCCTTCGCGGTCAGCCACATAAAGCAGATGGTTGGTATGAAAAAATCCCAAATCGCCGGTTCGGAACCAGCCATCGATAAAATGCTGTTTGGTGATTTCAGGTTCTTTATAGTAACCATCTGGTAGCCAGGGACTTCTAACCCAAACCGATCCGAGGCTTTTTCCATCGTGAGGAACTTCACGGCCTTCTTTGTCTCGAACGGAAACCTCTGCAAGCGGCAACGGCCGCATGCCCACGCGCCGCCATTCCAATGCTTCTTTCGTGTCCGGTTCCACATCTTCGGGAACAACGGAAATAGCAGTAGCCAACTGGTCGGAACCACCGTAAATCAGACTAAAGTTCACCCCTGCCTCTTGTGCTTTATGTGCAATACCCGAAGCAAAAGGGCTGCCCCCGGTAAGTACTTTCACGTTTCCAAAATTCTTCTGTTCCAGAAGCATCTGCAACTGTGTAGGAACCATATTCAACCAACTCACTTTTTCTTTTTCAATCAAAGCTTGCTGGCCGGCAGCATCTGCAGCACCGGGCAATACCAGTTTTGCCCCTACATAAATAGGAAAGAAGGCCATCCCCCAGGCATGGATATGGAAAAAGGGAATCAGCGGCATAAACACATCGCGGCTGCTAAGACGCGCCCCGTATTTGTGAAGGGCAAGATGATGAAAAAGCTGTAGAGTTCCGTAAAGCAGTGTTTTGTGTTTATACGGAATTCCTTTGGGCTTTCCGGTGGTTCCGGTGGTGTAGAAAATGGAAAATATATCGGTTTCCTCAATACTTTCCGCTCCTGCTGGCTCTTTTTCTTCTCCCTGTTCCACCAGGTCTTCATAATGAAAGGCCTTTTGTGCTTCTTTAGGTAAACTCTGCTTACGGTTGTCGCTCATAAGTACCCAGTTTGGGAATTTTGAAAACAACGGCTTCACTGCCGGAGCAAAAACGTCAGAAACAAAGACCCATTCATCTCCGGCATGTACCATAGAATAAACCATTTGCTCGGGTGCCAGCCGGAAGTTAATGGTGTGCAAAACAGCTCCAAGCATAGAGCAGGCAAAATGCATTTCAAGAAAACGATGACTGTTGACGTCGAGGACGCCAATGACTGTTCCCTTTTTTACGCCATTGTTTTTGAGGCTGTTGGCGAGCTTCATAACTCTTGTATAAAACTGCCGGTAAGTAAATTGTTTTCCATCGGAAACGATAACCTGATCGGGATGAGTAATGATGGCATGATACAATAACTGGTGAACAACAAAAGTTTTCATGGTCAATATTTATTTAGTTAATACAAATTTACCGGGATGATTTTGTCTGGGATAGAAAGCCGAAAAAAACTCCTCTTTATTTTTATTATAAAGTACATTTTGACTTTTGTTTTATTGCTCAAAAATAACAAATAATTAAAAAGTTTCCAACACTTATTCCATGGTCTTTTTCTTATTTTCTTTTACGCTAAGAAGAATTTTCCGAAACGCCGGATTTTGTTGTAAACCTGCAAAATAAGGATTGTTCTCCATTCGTTTCACATCATAAAAACCATTATTTGCAGCCTTTTGTAAAAAAGGTAAGATAGCTTTGGCTTCTCCTGTCATGGCAAAACGTTGGGCCTTCAGAAAATAAACTTCAGGATTTTTTGGGTCAACCGTTTGGTAGATCATCAAATATTTCCCGGCTGCTGTGGTTTGGTTATTTTTCAGGCTGCCATCGGCATACAGATAAGACATAAGGCTGAGATAGTTGTACAGGCGCCTGACCATGTGCTTTTCTTCCGGAGTTTTGGCTGATTTCATCATGTGGGCAAGGTTGCCAAGTGCATTTTTCCACCATCTGGTATCCTTGGTTTCAAGCGCCCGCACATAAATCTGCTGCCATTTTTGTTCTTCTTTTTTCAAAACAAGCTGTTGCTGTTGTTGCTGTTTCAACACAGGATTGTTCAATAAATGGCGTATTTCATTTTCGTAAACACGCACATCAGTAAGCCCGTTCAGAAAGGCAACCAATAGCCGGTCGGTTTGCATTTGCAACAGCAAATTTTTATTCCGGATAGCTACTGTTCGTTGTTTTTCAAAGCTTTTTTTCAGCGAAACAATTACCGTTTTGTCAATGGGAACCAGCTGCCGGCGCATGGCATCGGTTTGCAAAAAGTAAAAAGCTTTTTTCATGGTTTGCAAAGGTGGCCACTGGTGATGTCCGTTGAAAATCAACAGGCAATGGTGCCAACGGGCTGCTTCCAACTCCCGGTTAAGACTTTTCATTTCGAGGTAATTGAAGTCCTTGTTTCCCACGATTCCCACATACGCCAGCCGGTTGTTGGTAATATGGTTTAGCTGCGGGAAGCCGGCGGCACTACCAATGGTTCCGGCAATATCTTTGTTGGTAAGGCCGATTCCGGCAGCAATACGTGCTCCTCCGGAAAAACCACCCGTGTAAATCCTGTCGGGGTCAATGGAAAAGCGTTGCTCAACGTCCTGCATGAAATTGTAAATAATCCGGTTTCGCTCTTGCGCATCCATCCCGTTTTTTGAATTGTTTGAAGCTACGAGAATAAACCCAAAACTATCGGCCAGCGACTGATATCGTTTCACCGGCAACCAACCCCGCGCCTGGGCATCAAAAAAGAAAACTACCGGAAATTTCTTTGTTACAGTATAATTCTTTGGCAGATATAGCGCATACGATTCGCCGGGATACCGGAAACAGTTTACGCTGTCATAAATAATACCCGGATTATAAATTGCCGTGTCAACCAAAATGGCCTGTTTCTTTTTACTTTTCCTGCCATGCTGATTTTGACACGACGTTATGGAAAACAGCAGTATGCCTGAAAGAAGAGCCGAAATAATGATTAGTTTTTGTTTCATTTTGTGTTTATCGGGGCGACTGCGTCTGATAGTTTTGTATGCAATGCCGAATGCACATAATTTTTACCTTTGCGGAAAAGAAAATCATACGGCCTTGACAAATCTATTCAACATATCATTAGCCAAAAATTATTTCAAAGATAGAAAGAACTCTCTTCTGATGGCTGCTTTTTTTCTTTTCTTCACCATCTTTTTTTCTTCCTGCGGTGTTTATTCTTTTACCGGAGCTTCTGTTCCTGCAGGGGCTAAGACCATGTCTGTTCAATATTTTCCCAACAAGGCAAAGATAGTAGAACCTACACTGAGTAATATATTTACCAATGCATTGCGTGACCGGTTTACGTCACAAACCAATCTGAAAATGGTTGAGAAGAACGGTGATATTGCTCTCGAAGGCGAAATAGTAAGTTACAAAACTACTCCGGAAGCCATTCTGGCCAACCAGACTGCGGCACTTAACCGGCTTTCCATTACCGTGAACGTGCGTTTTACCAGCCGGTTGGAGCCTTCAAAAGATTTTGAAACCCGGTTTACACAATATATTGATTATCCCTCGACTGAAAATTTTAGTACCATTAAAAACGCTTTAATAAAAAAAATTGTCAATGACCTTACCGATAATATCTTTAATAAAGCCATGGTAAACTGGTAATCAAATCTTTATTAACTTCGCCCAATGAATCAGGAACAATTTACGGCTTATCTGCAACAGCCCGAAAAGGTAGAAAAAGCCTCTCTTTCCGACTTGATATTACTAATAAAGGATTTTCCTTACTGTTCTTCGGCGCATATTTTGCTTACGCTGAAATTGTATTCCGATAAAAATGTGTTGTACAATGCTGAGTTGAAAACAACTGCTGTGTATGCCGGCAACCGCCGTATTTTGAAAAAACATATCGACCGGCTTAATGCATCTTCGGTTCGCATCGTATTACCTGATGAAGATGCCGGGAAGAGGTCCGAAGCCAAACATGTTCCAAAGGCAGAAGCAAAAAAAGAGGAAGATATCAAAAGTGTATCAACACGTGAAACGCCACAGCCTGCAGAGAGCCATTCTTACACTATTGAAGAACTGAAAAAAATTATAGAGAAGCGCATTCGGGAAATTGAAGCGGAAAAGAACAAAAAGAAAGCCGATCCTGTTCAAAAACCACGAACAAAAGCAGAGATTATTGACACGTTTATTAAAAACGAGCCCTCTATCTCCACGCCAAAAAGTACATTTTATAATCCGGTTGAATATGCTAAACGCAGTGTTGTAGATGAGGAAAACATTGTCAGCGAAACGCTTGCAAACATCTATATAGATCAGGGGCACAACGAAAAGGCTATTCATATCTATGAGAAATTAATTTTGAAATTCCCGGAAAAAAGTAGTTACTTTGCATCCCTTATTGAAAAGGCAAAAAAGAATACAAATATTTAAAGCTTAAAAGATGTATGTTTTCGTTTCAATACTGATTTTGATTGTCTGTATCATTCTGGGATTAATCGTTTTGGTGCAAAACCCGAAAGGTGGCGGACTCGCTGCTAATTTTGGTAGTGGAAACCAGTTTATGGGCGCCCGTCAAACCGCTGATTTTCTTGAAAAGGCCAGTTGGACAC
Source organism: uncultured Lentimicrobiaceae bacterium (assembly GCA_964598065.1). Taxonomy (GTDB): domain Bacteria; phylum Bacteroidota; class Bacteroidia; order Bacteroidales; family F082; genus Sulfidibacterium. Next base: position 393 of record CAZRAW010000056.1, on the reverse strand, counting down.
TTGCTATCGTATTGCTGTTGCTCAGCCTCACGGCTACCATGATTATTCCCCGTGGAAACAGTTCAAAGAATATGCAGAACAGTGCATTGCAAAATAAAATTAACAACATAAAACAACCTGCTGTTAATTTCAATGCTCCTCCCATTAACCAAATGCCTAAAAACAACAATAAAAAACCGGCTGGTAAGAAGAAATAGTCATTAAAGTCCACCCATAAAAAATGTCAGAATGTCATAAGCATTCTGACATTTTTTTTATGCCTCCGTTTTGGCATAATATATGACAGATAAAGAGCAGTTCAAATTTTAAACGAAAAAAAAAAGAATATTATGGATAAATTGAACATTAAACCGCTTGGAGACAGGGTGGTTGTTGAACCTGCTCCCGCAGAAG
>CAZRAW010000055.1:0-15083 GCA_964598065.1 uncultured Lentimicrobiaceae bacterium | reverse complement strand
CGCTAGCCGGACTGCGCCATACCCCGATTCTATTCACTTAAACTTAAGAACGACGTTTCTTTTTTTTAAAAGGACTGCAAAAATAGAACATTGTTCGTTATCTGCAAAAATTCATCCGAAAAAAATTTAGGACTTTTCTGTCTCCGGATAATCTAAAACTAAACATTAAATCGTATGTGTATGATGTCGCCCTCTTCCACCACGTAATTTTTCCCTTCTACATGAAATTTTCCTGCCTCTTTCACGGCCTGTTCTGAACCGTAACGGATAAAATCATCATATTTCATCACTTCGGCACGGATAAATCCACGCTCCAAATCACTGTGTATCACGCCGGCTGCCTGCGGAGCAGTCATTCCTTTGCGAATGGTCCATGCACGGTTTTCAGTTTTGCCAATGGTAAAAAACGATTGCAGGTTCAACACATCGTAAGCTGCACGCACCAGTTTGTCCACGCCGGGCTCTTTTAATCCGGCATCTTCGAGAAAAGCTTTCCGGTCTTCTTCATCTTCCAGTTCGGCGATCTCGGCTTCCAGCTCACCGGCAATAATCAACACTTTGGCATCTTCCGGCAACACAGCTTTGACCTTTTCCACGTAAGCGTTGCCAGAGACGGCCGAAGCATCATCCACGTTGCAGACATAGATAACGGGTTTGGCAGTCAGCAACAGCAAATCGTGAATATACTGCTCGTCTCCATCTTCAACGGGAGCCGTGCCGGCATTACCGAAATTCTCCAAATGTTCTTTGTAAACGGTCAGCACTTCAATGCCTTTTTTTGCCTCTTTGTTACCTGTTTTAGCCAATTTCTCAAGGCGTTGCAGCTTTCGGGCCACCAACTCCAGATCGCGTACCTGTAATTCAAAATCTACGATTTCCAGATCGCGCACCGGGTCAACAGAACCTTCGATGTGAGGCAGGTTGTCATTGTCGAAGCAGCGTAGTACGTGTATCAGGGCATCGGTTTGTTGCACATCGGCAAGGAACTTGTTGCCTACTCCTTCACCATGGCTGGCGCCTTTGGCGAGGCCCGGCAGATCAACAATTTCCACTGTTGCCGGAACTAACTTGTCTGCCGGAAGCAGTTTATTTAGTTCGTACAGCCGCCGGTCGGGTACATCCACCACGCCAATATTCGATTTGGTAGCACTGAAAGCGTAGCTGGAGCTTTCCGCTTTGGTGTTAGACATACAGTTGAAAATGGTGGTTTTTCCTGTATTGGTCAATCCGATAATTCCACAATTTAAGGCCATTTTATCAATATTTATTATAAAACTCCGTCAAAAACAGTACAAGCTTGTTTTTATCTTTTGAAGCGGCAAAGATACGGAATTCCGGGTGGATAAGAAATCCTCAAAATAGTCCGGGATGGTATATACCAAACAATGGAAATAGCAATTACAGCAAAATAAACAGTTTTTTCCGGCTAAATATTATTTTGAGGTGCTGAAATAATAAATTTACGAAGAATAGCAATCCGCTTTGCGGATTGAACAATAATAGCCACAGGAGCATCCTGTGGTAAATAATGAACAAAATCTCAACCCTATATGGGTTGAACAATATTTGATGAAAATATTGTTATGATAATCTATTGAACCCTTTCAGGGTTCTGATTTCCAGTTGGTTATAATACCATATGCTCTGCATATGGCTATTATTATTTATCCGCTTTCAGCGGAATTAGATAGATTAAAAAATACTGTTAGCACCTCAAAATAATATTTAGCCTTTTTCCTATTTTTGTGAAAAACAAAAATATGGTTTATACGCTGGGCGAAATGTTGCTGGATGTGATGGTGAAACAGGAAACAGAAATTCCACGGGAAACTTTTATAAAATACGGTCATCCCGGAGGGGCCATGCTCAATGCAGCGGTGTCGCTGGCGCGAAGCGGGGTGGCTACGTCTTTAATTTCCGAAGCCGGGGATGATGATGTGGCTGTATTTCTTGTGAGCTTTTTACAGAAAAACGGTGTTCGGACACAGTTCATAAAACGGTACCCACACTCTCCGACATCAGTAGCTATTGCCCGGCTTGATGACCAAAAGAAAGCGCATTACACTTTTCTAAAAAATTATCCTGACCGGCGCAGTTTACTTTCGCCCGGACATTTTTTATCTGCTGATATTCTGCTTTTCGGCTCTTTGTACGCTCTCGACCAGGATATTCGTCCGGAGATACAAAACATTTTACATGCAGCAATCACAGCGAAAAGTATTCTTATGTATGATCCCAACATCCGGAATCCGGAACTACTCACAGACAAAAAGCAAAAAGAGGCGCTCATGGAAAACTTCCGGCTGGCGACTATCATCAAAGGCTCGGATGAAGATTTTGATGCCGTTTTCGGTCGGCAGCCGGCTGAGGAGCACGTTTCCTCTCTTCAAAAAATCAATCCTGAGGCGCTGATTTTTATCACTCTCGGAGCAAAAGGTGCTCTATCCGTACGGGGAAACCAAATATTCAAAAAAGAAGCCCTGAAAGTACCGGTAGTCAGTACCATTGGCGCCGGGGATGGGTTTAATGCCGGTGTTATTGCGGAAATTGTAAACAGCAGGTTTACAAAAGGACAGCTTCCATACAATATGGAAAAACTACTGGAAGCTGGTATTGCTTATTCTGCAACCGTTTGTAATTCGGCGGAGAACTACATCCCGGCAAAAATGTAATCCTTCCGTGGTGAAAAGAAAAAGCGGAAACAGTACAAGCTGCTTATTAGAATATTTCTATTTTTGAACCATGAAGAAAAGATGGTTTCCTCTTTTGGCTTTGCTTCTGACGCTCCTTTTGTTTTCGGGGCAGGTGAAAGCACAGTATTTTCTTACAGGTCAGGACCCGGCTTCTATCAAATGGCGGCAAATCAAGACCAAAGAATTCCGGCTGATTTTCCCCAAAGACTATGAGAAAATAGCCAACTATTACATGAATCTGTTGCAACTCTCAGCGCCTTACATAAACACCCCGTACCATGCTCGTATGCGACGGCTGAACATTGTGTTGCACAACCGCTCCGTCACCTCCAATGCTATGGTTTCGCCGGCGCCTTTTCATGCCGATTTTTTTGAAATGCCTTCGCAGGAAACTTATGCCCAAATTTGGCAAAAGCAACTTACGCTGCACGAATATCGCCATGCCGTTCAGATGTGCAAAATGCGGCAGGGTTTCGGCAATGTGATGTACTACCTTTTTGGCGACCAGGGAACGGCGGCGTTGTTCGGGCTTTATCTGCCCATGTGGTTTGTGGAAGGCGATGCCGTCTGGAGCGAAACCATCCACAGCAACAGTGGCCGCGGCCGTTTGCCACAGTTTGTCTATCCGTTGAAAGCACAGGTGCTTGACAAGAAAATTTACAGCTACGACAAAGCCTTGTTCGGCTCCTACCGTAACTTTGTCCCCGATCATTACATACTGGGCTACCAATTAGTTTCAGAAGGGATAAAAAACTATGGGACAGGACTTTGGAACGATGTATTAAATCAGGTTTCACGAAAAGGCTACACCTTTGTTCCGTTTACCCACCGGCTGAAAAAAGATACCGGACACAAAAAGGTTAAATTTTACAAATCCACCATGGACAACCTGAAAAAGCAGTGGCAGACGCAGGACAAGCCGGCGGAAAACTTTTCCGGATTTCCCGTATCCAATCGCTTTTATACCAGCTACCTGTTTCCACAGGTACTGTCCGATGGGAGCATAATTGCCGAGAAAACCTCCATCGACGATATTAACCGTTTTGTAAAAATTGGCGCCAACGGAAAAGTTACCCGGTTGTTTACGCCCGGTTTCGACTTTGAGGAGTCGCTTTCAGCTAACGACAGCCTCATTTGCTGGAACGAAAAAGCTTTCGATCCGCGCTGGTCAAATCGCGATTATTCGGTCATCAAAGTTTACAACTACAGGACTAAAAAGCTAAAGCAACTCACTCATCGCAGTCGCTATTTTGCTCCGGCACTGTCGCCGGATGGGAAAACCATTGTAGCAGTCAGGGTGGATATGCAGCAAAACTATTTCCTCGATTTTCTAAATGCTGCCACCGGAAAGAAACTGCGTGAATTTCACACGTCCGGCAATCTCTTTTTTATGACGCCGCACTGGTCGGCTGATGGGAAAAATGTTGTTACCGTTGTCCTCGGCAACAAAGGCAAATCCATCCTGCTGCTGAACACGTCCACCATGAAAGCAAAGAGGCTTATTCCTTTTTCCTTTACGGAAATCAAGTGGCCGGTGATGCACGGACGGCAGGTGGTTTATACGGGAACTTACGAAGGCCGGGACAACTTGTATGCCGTGGATGTGGCTACCGGCAAGACGTATCGGGTTTTCAACAGCCGTTTTGGCGCTATAGATGCCGCTTTTTCGCCCGGCGGCAATAAACTCTACTTTAGCCGTTACACTGCAAACGGCTATAAAACCGCTTTCATATCTTTTAATCCGGATACTTTGAAACCGTTTGACGTTACCACAGCGCATTATGAATATCTCGTGGATAAGTTACGCAGGAAAAACACTTTTGACCTCGATGATTCCATCGTTCCGGAAAAAAAATATCATGATAAAAAGTACAGCCGGTTGGGACATCTTTTCAACCCTTACTCCTGGGCGCCACTTTCGCTTGATATGGACAATTACACTATCAGACCGGGTGTTATGCTTATGTCGCAAAACGATCTGAGTACAGCCGTTACTCTTATGGGCTGGAGCTACAACCGGAACGAACGAACCGGAAAATTTAATTTCAGTTTTCGCTATCTCGGCTGGTATCCGGCCATGGGTATCGGGTTAACGTATGGCAACCGTCGTAGCTGGTTTATTGATAACAAGGGCTTTTCACATGAAGTTTTCTGGCACGAAACTAATCTCTCTTATGACGTTAGTTTGCCGTTGAACTTTACCCACAGCAAATGGATTAACGGATTGCAGCCTTATGTGGCTTTTTCCGAAAAATTTCTGCAAATGGGAGCCGGCTATCCGTATAAATTTAAAGAAGACCGTGTAACCACCATGCATTATGAGTTTTATGCCTATAACCTGTACAAGCGGTCGGCAAAGGATTTGTATCCCAAATGGGGACAGGATATCCGGATTGATTACCAGAATACACCATTTTCCGATAATCCAAGCAGCCAGTTTGCCGTGCAAAGTCATTTTTATTTTCCTGGTTTTGTCCGGCATCAGGGGCTGGCGCTCTATTTCGGGTACGACAAACGGATACAGGGTAATTATTCTTTCAGCACGCTGGTGGATATTCCGCGTGGCTATGCGTTTATTTACGAAGATAAAATGACCGTTTTTAAAACCGATTATGCATTTCCCATTGCCTATCCCGACATGGACTGGCAGGGAGCGATGTATCTGAAAAGGATTTATGCCCATGTTTTTTACGACTTTATGAGAGGAGAAACCGCGGGTGTGGATACTGACTACGCCAGTACCGGACTGGAACTTTATACCGACTGGAATTTTTTGAGCTTTTTCCCTAATGTTACGTTGGGATTACGCTGGTCATATTGCATCAATCAGGATTTACAAACCTTTGATATTCTATTTCATATAAATTTTTAAACAAAAACCATAAAATCATGATGTATTCCATTTTAAAATTTCTGAGTATGGTAGTTTCCATATTAATAATAGGCGCATTGCTTCCGGGCATTCGTATCAAAGGTTCCGCTTTTTGGACAGCCAGTCTCGTTGCCATCGTGCTGGCTATTCTGAACTTTTTAATTTATCCGTTTATGGTGATTTTAACACTGCCCATCACCATTCTTACTCTTGGCCTTTTCCTGCTGGTTATCAATGCGTTCATTATTAAACTGGTTTCATGGATCATTCCCCAATTTGAAGTGGATAATTTCTGGTGGGCACTGCTTTTCAGTATATTGCTCAGTGCTATTATGCTTTTCTTTGAGCTGTTTCTCTTCCCAATGGGTTAATGGCTTAGTCCTTTTTCAAATACTTATCCAGCACTTTGAAAAGGTCCTGTTTTCGTGTGGGTTTTCGTAAGAAGGCAACACAGCCGGCCGTTTTGGCTTCCTCCTGATTTTCCAGTGAAGTATAAGCTGTTTGTGCAATGACTGTCAAACCGGGATTTTGCTCTTTTATCAAGCTGGTAGCCTCAAGCCCATTCATCTCAGGCATTTTAAGGTCCATAAACACCAATTTTATGTCCGGATATTTTTTGCAGAGGTCAACCGCTTCTTTCCCGTTAATAGCATGCAGAATCTTCATGTCGGATTGGTATTTTTTCAAAAGGATCTCCAGATACTGGTAGTTTACTTCCTCGTCTTCTGTTACCAAAATAGTGATACGTTCGGGCGATGACACAGTGCTCTCTTCCAACATCGTAATTAATTCGGGATGAACCGGTTGGTAAGGAATTTCCACAAAAAACGTAGAGCCTTTTCCTTTCTCCGACTCGAGACGGATTTTTCCATTTAACAATTCAATATTTCCTTTTACGATGGACAGTCCGAGTCCCAGTCCGCCTGCGCTACGGGAGAGTTTTTTGTCTTCCTGCGAAAACTGCTCAAAAATAAGCTCACGAGCATCATAGCTTATGCCAATGCCGGTATCTTTTACATAAAATTCCAGTTTATTTCCCTTTTGATTGTATCCCATTTCCACATATCCCTGTTGGGTAAATTTCAGGGCATTCTCCAGTAAATTCTCAATTATTTTATGCAGTTTTTCCCTATCCACATAAACACGTGCAGCCTCGTCAGACAAGCCTTTTTTAACATACAATGATAAGTCCTTATTCTTAGCTGCTTTGTCAAATTCCGAAAAACACTGCAAAAGTATTTCATTGACATTTACTTCTCTGTCTTCTTTTTTCACCTGATGGGTTTGCAATTTTGAAACTTCCAGTATCTCATCAATGATATGCAGCAGTTGCAGCGTACTGTTTTGGACAATCTGGATATAATTTTTTCTGTTCCCGGGGCTTAGGTCATCATCATCGAGCAGCGAAGCAAAACCCATAATCCCGTTCATCGGGGTTCGTATCTCATGCGACATATTGGCCAGAAACTCACTCTTTAATTTGTTGCTTTCTTCCGCTTTCTGTTTGGCTTTTCGCAGTTCTGCCTCCATCTCTTTTTGTTTGTTAATATCTTCTTTAACAGCGATATAATGCGTTGTTTCTCCTTTTTCGTTTTTGACCGGTGAGATGCTGACCAATTCCCAATAAAGAGTGTTATCTTTTTTGCGATTTATTAACTCGCCATGCCACTCTTTTCCTGCGGTAATGGTTTCCCAAAGTTCTTTGTAGAGACTATCCGGCATTTTTCCGGATTTTAATATGCGGGGATTCACCCCTATAGCTTCTTCTACGGTATAGCCGCTAACCTCCGTAAATTTCTTATTTATATACTGAATTTTTCCATCAAGGTCGGTAATCACAACGGAAGCCGGACTTTGTTCCACTCCGAGAGAAAGCTGCCGGATTCTTTCTTCATTTTTTTTCCGTTCACTGATATCACGAGCAATACTGAGTACGAAATTTTCTCCGCCGATTTCTATAATTCCCGAACTTATATCCATTGGAAATTCCCGGCCATCTTTATTGCATAAAATTGTTTCAAATTCAAGTATTTTCTCTTTTAGCAGACGATTCCATATTTCCTCCATTTGTTTTTTTACAATGGAAGATGATGTTAATTCAAACGCCTTTTTTTGTAGTAACTCCTGTTCTGAAAAGCGCAGGAGATTTAACGTTTTTTCATTGGCCTCCAAAATATTACCACCCATATCACAGAGGAAAATAGAGTCACCGGCTTGTTGCATAACTGTTTTGTACCGTTCGTTGCTGGCTTTTAGCTGGGCAATGGCATCTTTTCGCTCAATGAAAAGGGCTAACTGATTAGAAATAAAACTCAGCAGTTTTTCATCTCTTTTCGAAAAGGCATTGGGGTTTTCATAATTCTGGAGGGCCATAACGCCAATAAAGTTGCTTTTGTTTATCAGAGGGATTCCCATCCATGCAGCCTGATAAAGGCCTATTTTCTCCAGCTCTCCCGCTTTCTCCAGTTTTTTAAATTGGTCTTTTGTTATGATTATCAATTCCCTTTTGCGGCGTACATATTCTATCAGCCCGTTTTTGGAATCGGGGAGAATATCCGGATAGACGGTATTTTCTTTATCCTGTTCGAAAGGGAAAGTGTAATGATGTTTTTCGGCATCATACAAAGCCACGTAGCCATTGCTAAATTCAACTACCTGTTCAATAATTTCAAAGACTTTTTTAAGAAAGTCCTTCAACTCTTCTTCCGAAGCAGCGGCATGGGCAATTTCAAAAAGCACTTTTTGCCGCAATGCGGTTTCCTGTTTTTCTTTTTCCATGCCAATGTTGAACAAAGCATAGGAGAGGTCGCCGGTAACCTCACGGAACAACTCAAGTTCTTCCTCGTTTACGAAAATATCCGAAGGTACGCTAATGGTAATTACTCCAAATTTCTTTTTTTGATAAACCAGCATTTTGCTTAGTGTAAAACAGGTTGGGTTGGCTTTGCCCAGAGGACATTCTTCCAGCGTTTTAATGTTGTGCTCGAGGATGACGGTTTCACTGGTTTGCTCAGCCTGTACCACGCATGGAGGCCATTGGTTCTTGCGCAGGTTCTCTGCGAGAAGCTCAAAGTCATTCGGTTTGAAACCCGAAAAAGCATTGATGCTCCCCAGCTTGCCTTCTTTGTCAAACAAAGAAATCCAAACGGCAACATAACTCTGCTCATTTGTAAACATTTCACAGACTTGTTGCATGAGCTTTTGTTCGTCTCTTTCGCGCATAATCAGCTGGTTGATGTTTCGGATCGCTTTTAAAATACGGTTTAGATGTCGCACGGTATTGTCAGCGAGCTGTTTTTCGTATTCCGCTTTTTTCTGTGCAATGGCTCTTTTAACTGCTTCCCCAATTCGTGTAATATGCTCCTTAATAATATAATCGTCGGCCCCCTCTTTCATGCATTTTACCGCCGTAGTCTCGTTAGTTGAACCGGTAGTTATGATAAAAGGCATCAACGGATTTTCTCTGTTTCTGATATGCAGCGCCTCCATTCCGTCAAATGCAGGAAGGACGTAATCGGAAATCACAATATCGTATGGTTGTGATATTTCACGTAGATATTCTTCTTTGGTTTCAATGACTTTTAACTCGAAATTGTCAAAGCTTTTCGACAATACTCTTTTCAGCAATTTAGCATCGGCGGCATTGTCTTCGAGTAATAATATTTTTAATGTCTTTTTCATAACTCAGATTGATTTATTACTTTCGGAAAGTGTAAAAAAGAAAGTAGCCCCTTCTCCTTTTTTACTTTTTGCCCATATTTTACCTCTATGCCGCAAAACAATGCGTTTGGCAATGGCAAGGCCGATACCTGTTCCTTCAAAATCTTTTTTGGAATGCAACCTGCGAAAGGCCCTAAACATTTTTTCGGCTGTCTCTTCATCAAACCCGACACCGTTGTCCTTCACATAAAAAATTGTTTCATTTTCTTCGTTATCTTTACTGAAGCCTATTTCTACAAAAGGTTGTGGCTCATGCGACGAATATTTCAGAGCATTGGAAAGCAGGTTGACCATCAACTGTTTGATTAAAGTGTAATCAGCAAAAACAGGAGGGAGCTCATGGACTTTAAAACGGGCATGTGGTAAGTTAAATTCTTTTTGTTGCTCGGAGAAAATGGATTGTGCCAGCGGTTTTAAGTCGAACTCAACAAAGTTCAGGTTTTTGCGTCCGGTACGCGAAAGCTGCAACAGGGCATCAATAATCTCCGTCATGCTGTCTGTTTCGGCAAGGATGTCATTTATTAAAATCTTGCCGTTTTCGTCGAAAGCCGAAAAATAATCTTCCTTAATGATTGTAGCGAATCCCCGGATGGCGCGCAACGGCGCTTTCAGATCGTGGGATACGGAATAAGAAAAAGCTTCTAACTCATGATTCAGGTTTTTTAAAGCATGGTTTGAGTTACGTAATTCCCGCTGAACTATCTGCATGTCATTCAGTAGTTTAGCCAGGTCTTGTTGTTTTTTCCCGAGACTGGCTGTGCGGTCCAGCACTTTTTTTTCCAATGACTCGTTCAGCTCTTTTAGTTTATCCTCCGTTTCTTTAAGTAGGGTAATATCCTGAACCGTTCCGTGTGTCCTAATGACTTTGCCGTTTTTATCATAAAAACTTTTTCCTCTTTCAATGGCCCATTTTATTTTACCGTCTTTGAACAAAAAACGATGAATATATTTGAATGACGTTCCGTTTTTAACGGACTTTTTCAGTATTTCACGGGCAGCTTTTAAATCATCGGGATGAATGATTTTCTGAAATAGTTTATAATCAACATCTTGAGATGGATTAAGTTCAAGCAGTCGGTACATTTCATCAGACCAATAGAGTTTATTCGTTTGCCAGTTCAATTCCCAGTTCCCTATTTTACCAATCTCCTGTGCTTCTTTTAAGCGTTCAGTATTCCTCGCCAGTTCTTCACGGATATGTTTTTCACGGGTAACGTCTATGGAAATGGAAAGAATGGCCGGCTTATTGTTTTCCAGCGTAATACGGGCCTCAAAAAGATGCAGGTAAACAGGCAACCCGGATTTACTATAATTTACCACCTCTTTTTCGTGATAGTTGTTTTGGAGGATGTTCCGGATATCGTTTAAAACTTCCTTTTCTCTGGTTTTATCCTGCGGATAGACAACATCCCATATTTTTTTCCCTTTAATATTTTCTGCATTTTTATAGGAAAAATTATGGCAATAGGTGGGATTGGCATCTAATATAGTCCCCGATTCATCCAATAACAAAATACCTGTCGGCGACAAATCAAATAAAGTCTTATATCGTTGTTCGCTCTGCTGCAGGGCTTTCTGCGTATTTATATATTCCTCTACATTCCGGGTAATGGATAAAATATGAGGTGTTCCGCTAATGTTAATGATATTGGCTGACATTAAACCATGAAAGATATTGCCGTTTTTCTTCCTGAACCGGGTTTCAAAATTCTTTACCAGACCCTTTTCTTTCAATATTTCAACCAATTGCTTTCTGTCTTCCTTGTCAACCCAAATATTGAGCTCAAAGGAAGTTTTTCCTATTGCTTCTTGCTGAGTGTATCCGGATATGGCAGTAAAGCTCTCGTTTGTTTCAATATATTTTCCATCTTCAACACGACTGATAGTAACAGAATCGGGGGATGTTTTAAAAACTTTTCTGAATTTTTCCTCACTTTTCTCCAATTCTTTTTGAGCTTTGGTACGTTCTGTAATATCATAAATAGTTGCAATTATTACTTCTTTGTTTTCATAGTCAATATGTCCGCTATGTATCTCCACATCCCTGATTTCGTTATTTGCCAGCCGGTGTTGTCCGGTAAAAACATATTGATCTTCGTTAAATGCCCGCCGGATTGTTTTTGCAAACTTTTTTTGGGGAAGAAGAGATAACTGGCCGGCAAACATTTTGGTTAGTGCCTCATAAGGATAACCGTAAAATTCAAGGGCAACGTGATTGGCATCAATAATGCGTTGTGTGGAAACATCAACCATCAGCATGATGCTTTTCTGTTTCCTGAACAGGGAAAGATAAAGCTCTCTGTTTTTGGCTACTTCCTGCTCATACAGCATTTTGTAGTCTTTGGGAGATACTACGGCTGACTTTCCGGAGATGTTCTTTTTTTCGGTAATTCGGGAATTTTTTTTGCTGACTTTGTCCTGATTCATGCTTTGAGTTTAAAAAAATCTGGATTGCCGGTTCCGGTAAAAGTATTTTTTGATTTGTTAACTATGGGAAACCTGTATTTCAAATTCAGTTGGTTCAAAAATAATGAATTTTGATGAAAATGGCAAGCAATAAATTGTCTTTTTTTTGCTATGTTGCTTTTCGAACCTGCCCCGCTTCAGGTGTCCACGCCTGGAGTATTTCTACCCAACCGTAGGCGTCCACGCCTGGAGTATGATATTAATACTACAATCAAAAATATTAGTGTTGCCCTATGGCTATTCGGAAAACGAATGTACCTTTGTATTTTAAAAAAATTAATTTAATGGACAAAACAGGAATAGCCGGAAACAAAGGCCCCGGTATCCGCTCGGATGTATGGGTTGCAGTTTCACCGGCACTCAGTGGCGGTTTACAGATAAGGATCAAAAGTAAGGTAAAAGCCCTTTTTGGCCGGCAAATCAGGGAGCTTACCGAAAAGATATTGCATTTTTTTGAGATTAAGCACGCCGGCGTTGTCATTGAAGATGCCGGAGCCGTCGATTTCGTGCTGGCAGCACGCCTTGAAGCAGCCATAAAACAGGTGATTCAAACGGACAAAGAATTCTTACTGCCACTTTTGGAAGAGAACACAACGGCTTCCGGAAAGGATGATTTTCGTTTCTCACGGCTTTACCTTCCGGGAAATTCACCCAAGTTGATGCTCAATGCAGGCGTGCACAAACCCAACGGACTGATACTCGACCTGGAGGATGCTGTAGCTCCCGACAAAAAATTTGAAGCTCGTTTTTTGGTGCGAAATGCTTTGCGAAACCTGCATTTTTATGGTGCTGAACGAATGGTGCGCATTAATCAGGGCAAACGGGAACCGGAAGACCTGGAATTTGTTATTCCGCATTTTACCAACATGATTTTGATTCCCAAATGCGAAGAAGCAGGTGATGTGCAACGGGTGGCCAAAAAAACAAAACAACTTCTACAGCGTAATAAAATGAATCATCCCGTGTGGTTTATGCCGATTATCGAAAGCGCCAAAGGTGTTATTAATGCTTATCAGATTGCCGGTGCCGACCCACATGTAGCCGCTATGGCTATCGGCCTGGAAGATTATACTGCCGATTTGGGAACCCACCGTACCAACGAAGGGACAGAATCGTTTTTTGCACGCTCCATGGTGGTGAATGCTGCCCGGGCAGCCGGCATCCAACCCATTGACTCCGTGTTTTCCGATGTCTCGGATATGGAAGCCCTCGCCGAAAATGTAAAACGTTCCAAAGCCCTCGGCTTTGACGGAATGGGTTGCATTCATCCGCGGCAAATCAAGGTGATTCATGATAATTTTGCTCCGGATGCAGCCGAAATAGATAAAGCCAAAAAGATATTCCTTGCTTTTAAAGATGCGGAAGCCAAAGGATTGGGCGTGGTCTCCCTCGGCTCAAAAATGATTGACCCGCCGGTGGTAAAGCGGGCATTGAATACCATTAGAATGGCTGAAATGTTTCATCTTGATTATTAATGAATTAACGAATTCTTGAAAAACATGAAAAAATACGATAAAGTTGTCAAAAATGCCGCAGGACGTCTCGTGCCGACCATCATTAATGGCGAAGAGCATGTCCCTTTTATGGGCGTGGGAAAACACAAACCCGCCGGCCGGAAATACGCCCCCCGCATTGTCAGCTGTGTCGATTTTCCGGAGGATGGTAACAAAGTGGTGGAGAGCCTGAAAGCAGCGCTTATAAAAGCCGGTCTGCGTGATGGCATGACCATTTCCACTCATCACCACTTTCGTGATGGCGACCTGATAGCTAACCGGATTTTTGATATTGCCCATGAGCTGGGCGTGAGAAACCTGCGATGGTTTCCGTCAGCCAGTTTTCCATGTCAGGCATATTTGATTCCTTATCTTGAAGACGGAACTATCAACCGTATTGAAGGCAGCATGAATGGGGCTCTCGGGAGATTTTGTTCCGAAGGAAAAATGGCCGGACTGGGCGTTTTACGTTCCCATGGCGGCCGTTACCAGGCGGTGCAGGATGGCGAAGTGCAGATTGACATTGCTGTTATCGCCGCACCCACAGCAGATCCTTTCGGTAATGCCAACGGTGTAAACGGTGATGCTGCCTGTGGCTTACTGGGCTTTGCTCTCGCCGATTCGCAATATGCCGATAAAGTTATTGTGGTTACGGATAACCTCGTGCCGTTTCCGGCCATTCCGTGGCAGATTCACGGGAATTATGTGGATTACGTGGTAAAAGTGGAACAGGTGGGGATTGCTGAAAAGATTATTTCCGGGACGACAAAAATTACTAAAAGTCCTGACCGGCTGCTAATTGCCGAAATGACCGCCCGTTTTTGCGAAGCTACCGGACTGATTTATGACGGTTTTTCCTATCAGGCAGGCGCCGGTGGAACAGCGCTCTCCATTGGGAATTATTTCGGCGATATTTTGCGCAAAAACAGGTGGAAAGCGCGCTTTATCCGTGCCGGAAGCAACAAATACCCGGTGGAAATGCTGGAAGAAGGTCTCGTAGAATACATCCTCGATGGCCAGACTTTTGACCTCGAAGGGGTACGTTCCATGCGCGAAAATTCCAATCACGTGTGGACTTCACCTTTTACTTCGTACAATTATCACGGCAAAGGCAACTTTGCATCGCTGGTGGATGTGGTGGTGCTGGGCGCAACGGAAGTCGATGTAAATTTTAACGCCAACGTGGTTACACATTCGGATGGTTACCTGTTGCATGGCATTGGAGGTTGGCAAAATACTCTTTTCGGGAAGACAACCATTTTGCCCGTTCCGCTGTTCCGTGACCGTATTCCGGTCATCCGTGATGAGGTAACTACCCTTTGTGCTCCGGGCGAAATGATAGATGTCATCGTTACCGAACGTGGTATTGCCATTAATCCGTTACGGAATGACCTGATAGACAAGGCCAAAGACAGCGGACTACCCGTTAAAACCATTCAGGAGTTAAAAGAAGAGGCCGAATCCATCTGTGGTGTGCCGGACAAACCTAATTTGAGTGACGAAATTGTGGCTGTAATCAAATGGGTCGATGGTACGGTGTTGGATTCGGTTTATAAGGTTTTGGAATAAACGCACAGGCACAAGCGGACGCTTGCGTCTATTTAGTCAGTATGTGATTTTACAGAAAATGCATAGAATAAATTCACAGGCAATAAGTTGAGTCGTCACTACGTGACTTTGGTAATAGTCCCGTTAGGGACGACTTAGTAAACAGACAGGGAATTTATTCCCTGGATTGGAGTAATAATATCAGTATTATCAGTACTTGTCGGGATTGTAAATCCCGACCTGAAAGAGAAAAAGGATTTACAATCCGGTGGAAATATTCAAATTACAGAA
>CAZRAW010000054.1:0-15184 GCA_964598065.1 uncultured Lentimicrobiaceae bacterium | reverse complement strand
AAAAAATATGTTTCGCCCCAAGGAGCGGAGTATTTACTCATTTATCCCGATACGCTCCGCTATCGGGATTCGTTCAACTTACAA
Source organism: uncultured Lentimicrobiaceae bacterium (assembly GCA_964598065.1). Lineage (GTDB taxonomy): Bacteria > Bacteroidota > Bacteroidia > Bacteroidales > F082 > Sulfidibacterium. Next base: position 15,100 of record CAZRAW010000054.1, on the reverse strand, counting down.
ATTTTAATGCGCTTCGCTTTTAAAATTTGAGTTTCACGAATAAACGGAAGCATGTTACACGGACAATTTTAAAAAGCCTCTTACTTCGTAAATCTACGTTTCAATAACACACGATTGCTTATTTATGTCGGACACAGGCTCTTAGTATTGCCAGAGGTATTGCTCGAAGTTAAACATTTGCCTTTGAATACGTTGCGATTCCCGGATAGCATTCACCCCGGTAGCATAAGCACTAATACGCCGGCCAAAAATATTCTGTTCTTTATAGATATAGCTGCGAAAGAGGCGTTTTATGAAAATGTCATCAAAGCTGAGCCGCGCCGCAGAGTTGTAAGGATTAAAGGCCAAAGCCCGTGCCAGCACTTTCCGGGCATCGGCATAGGAAACCCAAAATAGCGGTACGGGAACCAGGTGTCCGTTATGTTCTTTCAGCATAACCGGACAAAAAGCCTCAATACGAACCATCATTTGTGAGCGCTTGGAATCGAAATACCAGTCTTCTTTCAGGCGCAATTGCAAAACCCGTGTGGGATCAAATCGAGTAACGATTATTGTATCATACTCGTTATAAGGCGGATAAGGACGGCGCATCATTTTATGAATTGTGTCTGTCTGACGGGCAATAATCTCATTATAGGTTATGGGTACCAGTAATTCGTCAGTACTGGAAACATCATACGCAGTAATTTTTCCTTGTTTCAAGGCATCCATAATAACAGTAATAAACGACTTCCAATTTTGCTGTGGCACTGTTGGAAAGTAGAATACATTATTCACTTTCTGACGAAAGTCAATTACACGCCAGATTCTTTTGGACCACATAATGTCAGCTTTGCGTATGCTGGGCAATGGCATTGGAACCCTGTTCACCACGCCCCGATTCTGATATAAACCATCTACCGGTACATTATTGGTAATCTGCCCCATCACTAAAGCCGGACTTAAAAACAGTCCTGTCAAAAAGATGGAAATAATTAATTTTTTCATAACCTTTATTTTATCTCTAAACTTATAGGGTTAAGGCTTCTAATAGTCCCATCCGGGCCTATTGCCTGAATATTTTCAAAGAAAAATTTTTGTTCATGCCTTCCGTTACGGATAATTTTCATAACCTCCGGAGGAAAAATATTTCCTTTTACGTTTTGCGGGATCCAATCGCCGTTAATCAGTGTAGCGAAAGTAAATGAAGTAATCTTAAAGTAATAATTATTAAATAAAAAATCTTTCATGTTCGGAATAATGGCCCTGGCAGCAAGCATTGTATTTTTATCAATCAGGCCATTTGTTTGTCCGGCAATTTCTGCCGTAGGATTCGGCACACGTTTCACACGAAATTCGGATCTGCCCAACAAAATATTTCTGCCATCAATTTTTGCTGTTGCCGACACATACACTTTGTTTCCGGGAACTCCTTTCATAATTTTAACTATCCATTTACGTCCCTTTTTGTAAAGCTTTCCGGCAGAAATGCGGGGATGAATCTGATCGGCACTCAATCCGGGAGCCGTAATGGAAACCGGATTTTCCACGCCGATATAAAAGACATTCATTTTCAACGGAGCTACAGTCAGTGAAGGCGGAGCCACAAGATATTTTCCTTTAAAATTATATTTTACAGTTTTGTTAGTGGCGGGGTCAATCATTTCAATAATCCCGGCATACTTGTGAAATCCTTCTCTTCTGGCTGGCAGCACTAATTTCACTACACCGCCCTGACCTTTAACCAGTTGTGTTTTACCGATATTTTGATCTGTTATGGAATCGACACCGTTCAGAATCCGTACATTGGGTTTGGTTTTGGTATCATAAGCTGCCACCAAAACCTCCGCTTTGTATGTATTTCCCTGCAAGACATAAGTACTGTACGGGATGACTTTGGCTTCCACATGACCGAACTTGTAATCCTTTTCGGTAATGGAACGAAACAAATAGTTCAGGGCATCGAATTCAGACATTTTTACCTCCGAAATGATCTTATTTACCAACGTAATATCCGCAGCAAGTATAGTATAGTAGAAATTATGATTTTCCCAGTCCTGCTTTTGCCTGTCGGCATTGCGATAAATAAGTTTTTGTTTCCCTCTATAATTGGTAACCAGCCCGACTTTGGTAGTATTGGCTGGTAAATTCATAAACTTCAGGATAACTTTTCTGTAAGTATTCATTTTCTTACTTAGGCGATAGGCCTCACCTTTTTTGGTATTTCCCACTCCAATCATATAATTCGTTACATCGTTATATCGGTCTTTAGAAGGTACGATGTTCAGGTTCAGTTCTTTCTTTTTTATCATCTCCCCCGAGATGAAAGGGTTGGGAGCCAGTGTGTCGAAATAGTAATGCTCTATCACAAAGGCGGAGTCTTCCCTTTCAGAAACTTCAACCAGCTTCAGTTTGAGGTGTTGCAGATAAGTAACCATATCGTTCGATCTCAGGCGAACTTGTTTGGCTTTTTCCCAAAACGGCCCTACTTTATCCTGATTCAGTTGAAATTGCTTTTCAAAACGATTATAAGTAGCCGCTATCTTTGAACTCAAACTCATATTGGTATCCTCAATATTTTCGTTGACTACCAAAAAAGCATCCAGCACCTGCTTTGATACATTTAATGCCAGCAGGGCATAAAGTACCAAATACATCATGGCAATCATTTTTTGCCGCGGGGTTTCTTTATATCCGGCCATTTACGTCTCTTTTTTTATTTTGCAATCGGGTAAATTCATGAAATCTAACTTTGGATATTCATGGCTGTAAGCATATTTCCATACACTTTATTAAGCGATCCCATACGCCGGGTCAGCATTTGCATTTGCTCGACAAATTCTCCAGTTTGAGTAGTTGATTTTTCCAGACTTTCCAACAGCTGGCTAATTGTGGACTGCATTTTACCCGAACTCTCCATAGTTTGATTAGAATCTTTCAGTTGTGCTTCATATATCGTATTAAGTGCAGCAAGATTTTCGGCAATCTTCCGTACCTGGAGGTTGTAAGCATCCCCGTTTACAGTAGTAAAATCAAGAGCTTCCACCGATTTGGCCAAAGCCATAGCCGATTTTTGATAGTTTTCTGCCAGATTTCTCGCCGATTGAGAAGCTTGTTTCACTGTACCGATAAACTCTTCGGTTGAGTCCATATTACCTTTAAGAATTTCAGCAGCCTGTACGTATGCATTTGAGAGGATATCGGTATTATCATTGACTACTTTCATATTTTCATTATAATTTCCGGTAGCTTTTATATCCTCATCCATCACTTGCCCGAGCCGCTGTGCAGATTGTCCCGCCATCTTCATGTTTTCAGCAAAATCTTTGGAAGCAAGAGCAGCATCGGTAACATCTGCAATTTTTACAGCATTTTCTGATAACTTTTCTAGTCCGGTGCCCAGGTGCTCGATGACCTTCTCATCAATATTGGCTTTTTTCAACATTTCATCTAACTGTTTAGCCGGAGATCCCGGATATTTTTTATGAAGTTCCGTATCTTTCACAGAATGATACATTCCGGCCAGTTCTGGATACACCATGCTCCAGTCGGGCTCTACATGCGGGACCTCAAAAGCTGACAATAAGAAAATGAGGGCCTCGGTACCCAAACCCACTGCCAGCATAAGATCTGCACCTGTATAATGATTTATTTTGAAAAGGGCGCCGACGAGGACAACAGAAGCGCCAACACCATAGACTTTTACCATTAAATTGCGGTAACCTCGTGTTTTGTTAAAATCGAAAAATCCCATAACTATTGTCTTTATTGTTGTTCTTATTCTGAAATTATATTAGCGGTAAACTCTGGAAGCCCGATTAGCATTATGGCCTTCAGTTACTCCAAGAGTAGATTGAACATCACGAAATCCAATGTATGATTTTGACGTATCCTGATATTCATAGGCTCGTGTAGTAACCCGCAGAAAGTAAGCGATATCTTTCCAGGAACCTCCGCGTATTACTTTCCGTTTCATAGCAGGCGGGTCACTTTTCTTAGCATTATAGGTATAACTGGGGTTCATATCCCAGGTAATGTTGTACGAAGAAGGATCGTACGCACTGCTGGTCCATTCGGAAACGTTTCCGGCCATATCATACAGGTCAAAACCGTTGGGAGGATAGTGCCCTACTATGACAGTACGCAAACCACCATCGGCAACATAATTTCCAGGCAACGGTTTAAAGTTGGCCAGAAAACAACCTTTTGCATTACGCGTAGAAGGACCACCCCAGGGATAAGGATTAAGTTGATTTCCTCCTCTCGCAGCCCATTCCCATTCGGCTTCGGTAGGCAGGCGGAATTCCGAAAGTATAACGCCTCCTTTTTTTCTCGCCAACGCACTGTTCAGCAACTGGGTACGCCACACGGAAAAAGCGCGTGCCTGGTTCCAGTTTACACCAACGACGGGATAATGGTCGTAAGCCGGATGCCAAAAATAATCCTCTGTCATTGGATCGTTAAAAGAGTAAGTAAAATCAGCAATCCAGACCAAAGTATCCGGATACACGTGAATGGTTTCATTATGTACATATACCGAACGGTCGCGGGGGTGGTCATGAAGATCATCCATGGCTGCTGCACGCAGGTCAACCCAATAATAGGAGTAAATCAATTTTCGGCTGTCGATTTCTTTGTGACGGAAAAACCGCTCATTCTCAGGAAGGTACATTTGCTCCAGCGCATCGCGAATGTCTTGGTCCTGGCTGTTCCAGCCGATACGGGTTTTCCAGTTGAGCTTAGGCGGATTGTAAATTTCGCCGGTCTTGGGATTTTTTTCGATAAGATAATCGTCGGGCCGCACTTCACCGAGTATAGTCCGGGCAATGGAATCACGTACCCAGTCCACAAACTGCCGGTATTCATCATTGGTAATTTCCGTTTGGTCCATATAAAATGCACCTATCGAAACGGTTTTCGGTTGAATCAGATGGCTGTGAGTAATATCTTCGGCACCTGCGCCCATGGTAAAACTTCCCTGCGGAATAAATACCATCCCGTAAGGATGCGGTTGATAAAATGGTTTCTCATGTGGGCGAGCTCCCACTAACTCACCGCTATTTGAATTACTGCAACTTGCAAAAATAAAGGCTGCAAACAAATATAAATACCATCTTCTTTTCATTTTTCTCTTATTTAATATCTTCTGTAACTTTCTTAAATTTTATATGCCGGGTTGGTAAAAATTTTCGCCCCTACAAAAAGCGTGTATTCTTATAACGTGTTTTATTTTTATTCACTTTTAATTTAAACCAATAACTCAGAGTAACTTCATGGCTTCCGGGAATTCCCACCGAAAGTGTGGGAAGGTCATACGAGTATCCGAAACGAAACCCTTCAAAACTCACTCCCACTATAAATCCTACTGATTCCTGGTAGCGGTAGTTCACCCCACCCCAAAACTTGCTATTGTAATTAACGACAGCAGAAATATTATATTGTGTGGAGACAACATCCGATTGTATCAACAATGATGGGATAATTTTAAAACGGGGATGATTGGGGAAGACAAGAGAATAGCCTGCTGCGAGATAAAATGTACGATCAGTTTGATAGCGAATGCTTGTCCCGGAAGTGCTCAGGTTCTTACCTTTCGATTCAAGAATATTGGTAGCCGAAAGACCTACATAATAATTGTTATTGGATTTAAAGAAGAAACCGATATTTCCGTCGAATATCATTGCGCCTTGTTTTGTACTCAGCAGCGCGGGATCATTGGGCTGAGCCGGATGAAATTTGGAAAAATCAATATTCCGGTTGACGAGGTTTATCCCGACGCCCATCCCCAATATTCCGGCAGAAGTTTGAAGGTGATAGGAATAGGCGAGACGTACTCCCACATTGGTTTCAAAGCCCAGTTTATCCTGAATGATAGCGCCGCCAACGCCTCCGTGAATAACGTTTACCGGTGCATCGGCATTAATAAGAAAATCCTGTGGGGAAACTATATTGCCTTCGGCATCTTTAAATCCGGCCCACTGCTGTCTTGCCAGACCACTCACACGAATTCCTTTTCCCATTCCGGCATAACCGGCATTAATAAACATGTAGGCCGAGCTGTATTGCGTAAAAGACGGGGCCTGCTGGCCATACGACCCGGCTGCAATAAATATTGCAATAAATAAAAACAGATATTTCCCGATTGTAGAAGACATGAATCTTTTCACCTTGGTTTAAAGGAGCTAAAATAGAAAAATTCTGACTCTATGTTAGATTGTATAGGCTGATACTTATAAAATAACCAAACAACAAATCTGCCTGCACATAACCGTTACGGCGAAGGCAGGTAAATTCAAAAAATGAAATTGACAACAAAAGTTATTCACACAAACCTGTATAGCCCCAAATTTTTTGTTGCCCTTTCTTTGTAAATGAATTTAAAACGGAATTCTCTGCCGGGATATTATGTATTGTTTAATAATTATCACGAAAATCCTTCTTTTTGGTGAGTTTTAAATCCTGCAAAATGGAGGCCTTGACGTTAATAGTGAAATTCCAGCTTTTCCGGGGTCCGATAGGAATCCAGCTAAAACGCATCTCCCAGCAATGCAAATTCCGGTAAAGGTCCACGGAAGTATAGGAAAGTTGTTTATCGGTGAAATCCCAACCCGAGCGGAATGAAAATTTCCAGTTAGGCGTAATGTTTATCTGTCCGGAGAAACCCAGGGTTTGTATCAGTTTTCTGCGGGGACTCCACCTTGTCACATTACCCGGTTTCAGCCGCTCATTAAAGGGTTGTAACAGTGTATTGGGAGAAATCCACAACTGATTCATAAAATCTTTTACATTCGAATAGGTAAAATGATAACTTAGATTTAGACTCCAGGAGACATTCCAATTCACATAATTTTCAGGATGATTCAAGATATTGTTTGCTTCCGATTCAGGCGCTCCTTTAAGAATTTTCTTTTCTTCTTCTGCTTGTTTTACGTTCTTCTTTTTTCCTTTATTAAAGTCTTTGTTACTCAGATTGAAGTTAAAGCTCAAATTCCACGAAGTATTATTCACTCTGAAAAGCCGGCGGTCTACCTGCCATTCTGTTTTGTTGATTGAATTGCCCAGAGAATCTGCTGCGTAGGGATACAACACGCTGGAGTACTGCATAGTAATTCCTTTCCATAAGGTTGTCCTCCCTGTGAGGTACAGATTTGACATTCTCAACGAATCCTTGGTGAAATCGTAATTTCCCGAAATAGTAAAATTCTGTATGAGCGAAATCTTTTTTAATCCCGTAATAGTATCTTTTCGGGAACGGACTTTAATTTCAAGACTATTGGCAAGGCTGAAATTGATATCACCAACTTTTCGTGTTCCCGGAGCTCCATACATGAAACCATCATATTTGGAATAGGTAACCGGGTTTCCATGCGCATCAAAATAACGACCCGTGTAGCCCCATCTCTTATTACCAAAATCGGGGACATAAGCAAATCCCACCGATGGTGTCATCACATGTCTGACAGCTCTTAAAAAACCTTTTTTGAAGCGAAGCATCCCATAAATTTTTGTGGAGAGGGAAGTGCTCATACTAAAATCGAACAGATTATTAAATCCGGGAATGGTGTCGATTGCTACATAGCCGCTGGTAGCAGAGGTGTCCACCCAGTATTTTCTCAGGCTTTTAAAGTACATACGGTCGGTAAAATTAATAGCGGTGCTGAGAGTAAAGTATTTAAGTACTTTTAAGGGAAGGCTGACGGGAATTCTGCTAATAATGCCGCTCTCCATATCATGAGAAAAGGTTGTCGGTTTGAAAAGCATGGAGTCGGTTGTATTAATGGTGTTTTTTGCTGCCATGGAGTATGAGATGCTGAGGCCGCCAAAAGCATTCTTCGAACCGCCTTTTTTGCTACGAAAGGGATAAAACTGGTTTACTGTAAAAGTGAGTTCGGGAAGAGTAACCTGTACCAGATGGGTTTTGGTATTTTGCCTTTGGCTGGCACTCATGGTCAGGAAATATTTTCCTGCCCAGTTAGTTTGGTAAGCAATACTCGACTGAAATTCGTTGGACAGATAAGTATTCACATTTACAGTATTGTATTTTACATAATTGCTGGTGAGAATATTTACATTGGCCGAAAAAGTACTGTTGGGGCGGGCTTTTGGATCCTGGATATAAGTCCATCTGATTCTGAAATCACTCGTTTTCGAATAATCAGGATCTCCTTTGGTGTTAATAATATTTTGTGCTACACCTAGCGACAAAGATCCGCTATATTTGTAACGCTTTTTATAAGTAAGAACCGGAGCCACTCTCCAACTACCTCCGGTAAAGATATCACCGGTAATTTTCAAAGTAAGGTAGTTGCTGGCGGCCCAGAAAAAGCCGCCGCCTTCGAGATAAAACCCGCGGTTTGCCGACTCGCCATAGGTAGGCACAATAAACCCGCTCTGTCGTTTGGGATTATTAGGGAAAATACCAAACGGCAATGCCAGCGGTACCGGAACTCCTTCTATTTCCATATAAACCGGTCCGGTAATAATAAGTTTTTTCGGAATAACCCGTGCTTTACCAAACTTAAACTCGTAATCAGGTGGTTGACGGTTACAGGTGGTAAAATAACCGTTTTTTACATTTACCGAGTTATCAGGCATTCGTTTTACAATATTACTGTACAAAAAACCCTGATCCTGCTTGGTGCGTACATCATGAATAATCCCTTTTTTACTCACGAAATTATAAGTGATATCTCCGGTTTTAAAAGTCTCATTCCCCTGTTTAAATACCGGTTTCCCTACAATTTTTCCGGTTGAATCTTTGACTCCTCTTGCAAAAATCGTATTGTTGTTAAAATTAACACGAATGAATGCTGCTTTTAAATCAATATCTCCATAAGTAACTTCCGCATTACCGTAAAGGTAAACTTTTCTGTTGGCGAGGTCCTGTACGATAGAGTCATCGGCATGACGAACCAGGTCAAACTCCAGGTTCATTGGAGGTGCTGGCTTAATTGAATCAATACGGGACACACTGTCTGCTTTTTGTAGCGTATCGGCATGAGGAAGAAAGGTTTTGCGGGCAGAGACTGACAAGCCGGATGCATCTGCACTGCTCATCGCTAAAATAAGCAAACAGAATAACCAAACGGATGTTAATAATTTACCGGAAAAGTCGTTCCTGAACAAAATGTTTCTTTTATTTTTGTTTAAAATAAATGCTTCGATGTCATCATTTGCAAATATAGGGTCAATATTTAAACCAAGCCTTTTCAACCGCAGGCTTTTCGCAACTATTATTTTGGCGGTTGTGATTTTGCTTTGCGGAAACGTCTATGCTCAGCGCGGTGTAAAAATTTCAACGATTGTGATTGATGCCGGACACGGTGGAAAAGACCCCGGCGCTTTGGGAAAGCATTCCCGCGAAAAAGATATCACACTGGCTATTGCACTGAAACTGGGTCATTATATCGAAAAAAATATGCCCGGGGTAAAAGTTATCTACACCCGCAAGACAGACCGGTTTGTTCCTCTTTACAAACGTGCTGAAATAGCCAATGAAAACCATGCTGACCTTTTCATCTCTATTCACTGCAATTCAAGCACAAGTCCGAAACCTTACGGCGCAGAAACCTTTGTGCTTGGTTTATACAAAAATAAAGCAAATCTCGAAGTAGCACAAAAAGAAAATGCAGCCATTATGTATGAGAAAAATCCGAAAAAATACAACGGTTTTAACAACTCCCCGGAATCTTATATCTCGCTTAGCCTTTTTCAAAATCCTTATCTTAAAGAGAGTCTGAACTTTGCCAATAAAGTAGAGCAACAGCTTAAAATCCAGGCAGGGCGAAAAGAACGGGGGGTCTTCCAGGCCGGATTTCTGGTTCTCTGGCGGACAACGATGCCCAGCGTTTTGGTGGAAACCGGTTTCCTGAGCAATCCGAAAGAAGAAGCTTTTCTTTTGTCGAAAACGGGCCAGGCTCATATTGCCTATGCCATTTACCGGGCATTCAGGGAATACAAAACAGAATTTGAAAGGGAAAACGCCCTGACAAATGTCAGCCATCCGGCAGCAATACACAGACATTCGGAACCGGTTAAAAATCGAGGTACGAAACCTGCTGTCGATTACAGGATACAATTTTATACGGCCTCTCATCCGATTCCTGATGCAAGCAAACGGTTTAAATCACTTCGGGGCATTGCTTACTACAAACGTAACGGTGTTTACAAATATACATCCGGACATTTTTCAAAATTCTCCCGTGTCTCTTCCCATCAATATTTTGTTCGGAGCAAAGGGTACCACGATGCTTTTATCGTTGCTTTTTACAAAGGGCAACGTATAAGTCTGCGCAAAGCCAAAGAAATTGAAAACGGGGGAACGTAAATATTTTATACTTTTGTTTGCAACATTTTGGCTATAAAATCGTTTTATGAAAAATCAGGATTGTGAAAAAATCTAGTGTTATTTATATTGGCGCCACCTTTATTTTGGCCATTGTTATTTTTGTGTGGGGATACAACTTTTTAAAAGGAAAAGATCTGTTTTCCAAGCAAATGATTTTGTACAGCCGCTATCATAAAATTGATGGGCTGGTTACGGCCAATCCGGTGTTGATTAACGGCATGCAGGTGGGGTCGGTAAATAAAATCTATTTTACTCCTGATCATTCCGGGGATTTAATGGTTGTTTTTTTGATTAAAGATCAATTTCCTATTCCCAAAAATACAGTAGCTCGCATTGTCAATGCTACTTTGCTCGGATCTAAGTCTGTTGACCTGAAACTTGGTAATTCCAAAGAGCTTGCACAAAGCGGAGACACACTTCGTGGTAGTGTGGAGGTAACCCTGAAAAATGAAGTTAATTCTGCGCTGGCCCCCATTAAAGCGAGTGTCGAAAAGATGCTCTTCAATGTAAATAATCTGGTAAAAAGTTTGTCCGGGCTGTTCTCAAAAAATGCAACGGGAAACCTGAAAAACAGTATTTCAGATGTTGCCGGAACACTTCATAACCTGAACATCACCTCGGCAGAGCTCAAAAAAATGATAGAAACCAATAGTGTGCATGTGAACCGAACCCTGGCTAATCTGGATTCTCTTTCGGGTGTTTTAAGCAGCAGCCGGGAAAATTTACGAGCTACGATCTATAATTTTAAAAATATCAGTGATACATTGTCGAAAGCGGATCTTGCCGGGACAATCCGGCAAACCAAAGCATCGCTGGAACATATCAACCAGTTGCTGGAGAAAATTAATAAAGGCCAGGGAACCATTGGTTCGCTGGTGGTTAATGACAGCTTATATATTGAGCTGAACAGATCGGCATTGGAATTAAACAAACTTTTAAAAGACATCCGCAAAAACCCTCATCGCTACCTGAAATTTTCACTATTTTAACAGGGGAACGGCTTTCTGCTTCTTTGTTTTTCTAAAAATATCATATTTTGAAAGGGGGCGCAAGGTTGCCTGCCATGAAAAACCTTTTAAAATTCTTCCGTCTTTCGGCAGATCTTTTTCCGGATACATTGTTTCCGATGCATTTTCAATGTAATTAATTGTCTTTATTTTATTGTTTTTCACTCCGATAGTCATATAGCTCGATTCCGCTTTATTAATTCCTATCAAACGTTTCTGATCATCTCTCACCCAGTAAATCGATTGGGCATTCCCATCTACCTTTACACGATAAATTTGATTATTGCGGAAATAGCCCACCATGTTTCGGCCTTTAATCTGGTTATAATTATCCAAACTGTCCAGCGAAATGATAAACGCCGTGTTAAAAAGAGTGAGTGAGTCCAGCTGGTTATTATGGATGGCAATGAAGATGGAATCACTTGTCAATTGATTTTTCCCAGTCCATAAAACAGGAGCATTGTAAAGCCGAATGGTAGAATCGCTCATAGCATAAGTTAGCGAATCACATTTCCCCTGTAGGCCCAACCTGTAAAAACGTACCGAATGATAAGCCAGCATTTTTTTTGCCTGATGTTGCCGATTGAAATATATCCATAAGGTGTCGGCGTGAAGAAACATCGAATCCTGTTGATTATAAATTATACCAACAGCACTATCGGTTACAAAAGTTACTCCTTTGTTGTTCCAAATTTCGGCCAAATGCCCTTTAACCAGTAGGTTATGCAGCGTATCCAGCACCCTGACATGACCAAAAGCACGTCCGAAACCAATATGGTTATTATAATGAATACTATCGGCTGTGAGCTGTTGCTCGCTGCCGGATATCTCGGGTCGTTTGCTCATTTGTACCACGCCGTCCTCTGTATTATACCATCCATCAACACCTTTTATGATACTCTTGTTTCCCTTGATAACGGTCGGCCCTCTGAAATAGGCTGTTTTTGTTATTGTGTTGTAAATAAGTGTATCCGCATAGGTTACCTGATCCGGATTGGTTAGAACCACATCCTTTTTAAAATAAAATATTTTAGTTTTTGTATTGTAATCTCCCCGCCGGCTTTTCAACACATTGGAACCGGAAACAATAGTTCCGCCCACATCATAGTATGCTACTCCGGTGATACGGTTAAAAACCAGATGTTCCGTGGTTAACACCGCCTTGGGATCTTTTAGTTTGACATTACCGAAAAGTTCACCGATACGCCGCTCTCCATCATAATGAAGCCTGTCACCATAAAGATTTAACGTATCATTTACATCGATATGTACATGCCCAAAAGCATCGAGACTTTTGGTTTTGTCATTCAGAAAAGCGCTGTCGCACAAAAAAAGTGTGGAATCCTGTTTTAGTTTTACATGCCCGATAAGTTGCTGAATATCCTTACTATACCGTGCATTATAGCGATAATGATCAGCATGGATGATATGAATAAGCGTTTTCTTTTGGGCAAAAGCCGGGGTAGTAACAAGCAGAAAAACGGCTACAGCAGGCAGGAAATACCGGACAAATGTTTGATAACGTTTACGCAAAGCCAAAACTTTTTACAAAAGTAGGTGAATTGTCGGAAGCTTTCAATGCTTATTTAATGTTTGTCCATAATGTCCGATTTCTTTGTTACGCTTGTATTTAAAACCGGAACTGACAAACGTGTTTCACTGTTGCAGGGAAATCAGCAACCCTTCTCCCGCATCCTCCAGCAGATCGAGCACCAGATCAAACCCTTCGTCGCCACCATAATACGGATCGGGAATGCCATCATAATACAAATGCCGGCTAAAATCAGTCATCAAATACAATTTTTTCAAATGCCGCGTATCGGGAGCCATTTGCCGCAGCTCTTTCAGATTTTCGCGGTCCATGGCTACAATATAATCAAATTCTTCAAAATCTGTTTCCGGATTTACCGGACGGGAAACAGAAGTTAGCCGGTAACCCCTTTTGCCGGCATGTTTTTGCATGCGCTGGTCGGCAGGCTCCCCTTCATGCCAACCGGAAATACCGGCAGAATCTATTTCAAAATCTTCGGAAAGGCCTTCTTTCTTCACCAACGACCTGAATACAGCTTCTGCCCCGGGCGAACGGCAAATGTTTCCAAGACAAACAAACAAAACCTTTTTCTTCATAGCGCTTTACCATTTTAACTCATGAATCTTAAAACCTTTGGTTTCATATCCATGAATGGTAATATTTTTGGATTTTTTGGCTTCCCGATAGGTAACAAAGCCATTTTCAATAATTTCAGCCTGATTAAATTTGGCCCAGAATAGATATTTTTCTCTGATAATTCTGTTAAAATGCCGTTGTAACTCATATTCTTTGAGCTGTTTTTTTATTGGACCGAAAAATACATGATAACCCTTTTTCCCGGTGCTATACAAATCGCAATAGCAGGAAGCATACACATAATAATAGATTTTTTTAGGTATCGGCGCCACTTTTGTTTGATAAGTAAAAACACCACCTGTTGAAGAAACGGCCTTTTTTGTCGTGTCAACTTGTACCGGGTCGTTCCTGTAAATTTTGGTATAAAAGCCATATTGAGACGACGTTCCGGATATCGGCACATCCAAATCGCCGTCCTGGACGTAATCGATCCTGGTTAAGACACTTCCACTCAGCCAGGTAAGATGCGCCTGAATATCGGTAAAAGTCTGTTGCGCCTGCAGCTGAACGCCCAAAGCAAGCAATACTACAAAAAGTGTCTTTTTTATCATAAGGATAGAAACAGTGATACGCTTTTCAAAATTAAACATTATTCTAAAATGAAACCTCCCCGCTGCAAGCGGACGGGGTATCAACCTAAAAAAATATGTTTCGCCCCAAGGAGCGGAGTATTTACTCATTTATCCCGATACGCTCCGCTATCGGGATTCGTTCAACTTACAAATTTTAATGCGCTTCGCTTTTAAAATTTGAGTTTCACGAATAAACCGAAAAGTTCGGAACACGGGTGGACGCCCGCGTCATTTGGGATAATTTTATTTCAGTGTGTGGAAGCTACAAAATCCAGAAACCGGAAAAGGTTTTCACGGGCAATGGTAAATTTTTCCGCATTGGCCAACATTTCGGTTGGCTGTTGTACAAAAGGTTCCTTCGTTAAATCTCCGGAAGCTTTTTCAAGCAGCAGCCGGACATTTTCCGGTTTCACTTCCCAGTGAAACTGCAGGGCAAATACCTGGTTGTTCCAAATAAAAGCTTGATTTTCGGTCATTTGCGACGAAAACAACCGGACAGCCTTTTCCGGCAAATCAAACGTGTCGCCATGCCAGTGAAAAGCCGGGAGTGTCTCTTCTTTAAACAGCTTTAGAATCTCATGGCCGGCGGCATCATTTTTCCGTATCGGGAACCAGCCGATTTCTTTTTTATTGTTGGAAAAAACCTTTGCTCCCAGCGTTTCCGCGAGAAGCTGTGCTCCAAGACAAATCCCTGTCATTTTTTTGCCGGCAGCAACACATTTTTTCAAAAAAGCTTTTTCCTGCTCTAACCAGGGATATTTTTGTGTTTCATCCAAGTTCATGGGGCCACCCATAACAATCAGTAAATCAAAGCTATCCGGCTCAGGAAGCTTTTCCTGCTCGAAAAACCGTGTAAAACTCACCGGAAAATTTCTCTCTCCGGCCCATTCTAAAATGGTTCCGGGATTTTCAAAAGAGACGTGTTGTAAAACATGTATTTTCACAGACTTCATGTTAGTCATCTTATTCAATTTTTATCCCGACAAAGATAACCGGATTTACAATAGGACAACGTCTTTGCGATGAG
>CAZRAW010000053.1:0-15283 GCA_964598065.1 uncultured Lentimicrobiaceae bacterium | reverse complement strand
AAAATATTTTCCGGCATGCTAACCGATTTCCCATAAGCTGTCAAGAAAGTATTGGCGTTCGTCCGTAAAATGTCGGAGTACTTTGTATCCGGCTTCTTCGGCCAGTAGTTTTATTTCTTCCGGACTGTATTTTTTAGAGATTTCCGTGTGGATGAGTTCATCTTTCTTAAAGAAAAATTGCTCTTCCAGTGCTTCGAAATAAACTTGCTGATTTTTTAAGGAGATGAGATAACTGCGCACTTCGCCGCTGACCGGCTCGTAAAAAGTATAGTGCCGGAAAGCTTCCATATCGAAGTCGGCGCCCAGCTCGCGATTTATGTGTTGCAACAGGTTCAGGTTAAAAGCAGCCGTAATGCCGTGCGGATCATCATAGGCCAGGCTTATGATATACGGGTCTTTGCGACGGTCGATACCTACTAACAGAAGGTCACCGGTTTTGCTCTCACGGGCAAAATTTTTGTAAAAAATAACAGCCTGTTCCCGTGTAAAGTTCCCCATGTTTGAACCAAGAAAAAGGGTAATGTTCCGCCGGCTGTTCAAATAGGCTGTCTCTTTTATGGCATCGAAATATTCAAAATTCATGGGATGCACTTTCAGTACCGGTATCTCCTGCTGCAGGCTGTAGGCAAGTTCCGATAAAATATGTTTGGAAATATCAACCGGATAATAAGTAAAATCGGCACCATTTTCAAGGAGGTAATGAAGCAAAATCTTGGTTTTACTTCCATCGCCCGCACCAAACTCCAGTAAGTTAAACGGTTCCTCAAATACCCGCATTTTCTCCAAAATCTGCTCTTTCTGCATATGAAAAATTTCTTCTTCACAACGGGTGATGTAATATTCCGGCATTTTCATAATTTGCTGAAAAAGCCGGTCGCCTTCGGCATCGTACAAAAACATGGAAGATATGCTTTTGGGATTTTTTGAAAAACCTGTCCGGACGGCTTCCGCCAGGCTGATATCTAAGGTTTGTATTTTTATTTCCATGGGGTTATTTCCTTTTTTTCTTTTCTTGTTTTACCGGCATAATTATGACAATACCTGAACACGGAACGGCATAGGGGATGAGACGGTTGTTTGCCTTGTCAGGAATATTTTCAGACCTGATGCAGACATTTGTTGTCGAAGGCGCAAACTTTTCCTTCAAAACGGCTCGGATAAATATCTGTATGACCGGCAGTTACCATTATACGCTGTTTTCGTACAGCTCCGATGCATCGTCCGGCACTTTCCATCTTTTCACTTTTTTCATTTCAGGTAAGTTGAAATATAATTTTTAATAATAACCATACTTTTAGTCGGAGAAAAATGATTTTACTTACAAAAATGAATATAAAAAAACTTTTTCCTCATTACAAAGTAACGGTTGTCCGGCGAAAGTACCAAATTAATTACTGCCAAATGAATTATATGTCGGTATTTAATTGTTTTGTATAAAATGCGGAATGTCCTCTGCACAATTTTTGTATTTTCGAAAAAATAAAAATACCATGCATAACTATCCGCTTGGGCAAAAAGAGAAAGAGGCACGTCTCCTCTGGGCTTCGGTAAGAGCCACCATGGAAGCTTTCCGGTTTAAATCCAAACGCAGCGGGAAAAAGAGCAAAAGCAACTGGACTTTGTTCAAGCGGCTGTTGTGGGTTTTTCAGCTTTTGCTCAAACTGACCGGTGTGTATAAAAAAGGATATGCCAATGCAAAAGACATTAAAGTTAAAAATGTTACATTGATATTTAAGGATTTGCCGCCGGCGTTTACCGGTTTTAAAATTCTGCATTTAAGTGATTTACATTTCGGTGCCATCGATGGGTTGGAAAATATTCTCATCCGAAAAATCCAGCCTATTGACTTTGATTTGTGCGTGATAACGGGTGATTTCAGAATGGACACCACAGGGAGTTTCATGCAGGTTATTCCTGCAATGAAAAAACTATTGGAGGTTATTCATCCGGAATACGGTGTTCTCGCAGTTTTGGGAAACCATGATACGTACAAAATTGTGGAACTACTTGAGCCACTTGGTATGCGCTTTTTGCTCAACGAAACCATTAACATCGAACAAGAAAACCAGCGTCTGCGCATTACCGGTACCGATGATACTTTTTATTTTTATACGGATATGGCGATGCACGCATTGGAGGATAATTCGGGAGAATTCTCTATTGCTTTGTCGCATACCAGCGAACTCAGCGATGTTGCCGCCGAAAATCATCACAAACTTTACCTGTGCGGGCATACACACGGCGGACAGATTTGCCTGCCGGGTGGTATTCCGATTATTAGTCACCAGAAAGGAAAACGGGAGCGTGTGCGCGGCTTTTGGCAGCAAAACGGAATGAAAGTTTACACCAGCCCGGGTGCGGGGGTATCGGGTATTCCGCTGCGTTTTAACTGCCCACCAGAGATTACCGTGTTTGAACTATACGGGAAATCTTAGTTTATCCTCTTCCGGGTGTTAAAAAGCGCCAAAGAATCTTAATACGAAACATGTGCCAGCTTGTTTTAAATCAATAGGATAGGGTTGTTGTTTTTGAAAACATTAATAAAGAAATTATGTTTGCTTTTGCCTGTCCGGAGCCGAAATAATTCCTATTTTTGCATGCAATAAATTAAGTCTGTTAAACCTTAAAAGTTAATACAATGTACAGCAATCTTGAGAGTGTTCCGAAAGCATATAACGAGCCTGTGTTGAGTTATAAACCCGGTTCGCCGGAGCGTGCAGAGCTCAAAGCCATGTTGGTAAAAATGAAATCGGAGGAAATTGAAATTCCCATGTTTATTGGCGGAAAACCGGTTACCACCGGTGATAAAGAAGCTATTCATCCTCCCCACGAACTGAATCATACATTGGGCTATTACCACAAAGGTGATGCTTCACATGTAGCCATGGCCATTGAAGCTGCCCTTGAAGCAAGAAAAACATGGCACAATATGCCCTGGGAGCAGCGCGCAGCTATCTTTTTGCGTGTAGCCGATTTGATTAGCGGGCCTTACCGCGCCAAAATCAATGCTGCCACTATGCTGGCACAGTCGAAAACCGCTTTTCAGGCCGAGATAGATGCTGCCTGTGAACTGGCCGACTTTTTTCGCTTCAACGTGCAATATATGACCGAAATTTACAGCGAGCAGCCCAATTCTTCAAAAGGTATCTGGAACAGGCTGGAATACCGTCCGTTAGAAGGTTTTGTGTATGCCCTGACCCCTTTTAATTTCACCTCCATTGCCGGAAACCTGCCGGGTGCTCCTGCTTTGATGGGGAATGTGGTAGTTTGGAAATGCTCCAGAACGCAGGTTTATTCTGCAAAAGTTATCATGGATATTTTTGTTGAAGCCGGTTTGCCCGATGGCGTTATCAACCTCGTATTTGTTTCGGGGCCTGTAGCCGGGAAAACCGTTATGGAACATCCCGATTTTGCCGGTTTCCATTTTACCGGTTCTACCGGAGTTTTTCAGCATATCTGGAAAACCATTGGTGTCAATATTTCCAAATACAAAACCTATCCCCGTATTGTGGGAGAAACCGGTGGAAAAGACTTTGTGATGGTACACAAATCGGCCCATGCAGATCAGGTGGCAACGGCTCTTGTGAGAGGCGCTTTTGAATATCAGGGGCAGAAATGTTCGGCTGCTTCCCGTGCTTATATTCCCGATACCATGTGGGATGAATTGAAAGAAAAACTGGTAGCCCGGGTGAAAAGTATAAAAATGGGCAATCCCGAAGATTTTACCAATTTCATGACTGCCATAATTGACGAAGCCAGCTTTGACAAATTGTCCGTGTTTATCGACAATGCCAAAAAGGATGCCGATGCTAAAATTATTGTGGGTGGCGGCTATGACAAATCGGAAGGCTATTTTATTGAGCCTACGGTTATTCGTGCACTGGATCCGCATTATGTTACCATGGAAGAAGAGCTGTTTGGCCCTGTGCTGACTCTTTATGTTTACGATGCTGAGAAATATGAGGAGACGCTTGATATCCTTGACAGTACTTCGCCTTACGCACTTACCGGAGCCATTTTTGCCGATGACCGTTTTGCTGTCGATCTTGCTGTGAAAAAGCTTGTTAATGCCGCCGGTAACTTTTATATCAACGATAAGCCCACCGGCGCTGTTGTCGGTCAACAGCCATTTGGCGGTTCACGTGCTTCCGGAACCAACGACAAGGCTGGTTCAAGCCTGAACCTTATGCGTTGGGTAAGCCCGCGTACCATTAAGGAAACTTTTATTCCGGCCACCGATTACCGCTATCCTTTTATGGATGAAAAATAGTTTTATCCGGATTTTTATAAGAAAGGCCATTCTCCCGAAAGAGAATGGCCTTTCTTTTTGGACATGGATTCCTTTTAAAGAATTATTTAGGGTTTGCTGAAAAGCTCAGATGTGCGTCAGATTTGGATATTGTGAAGTGAAGATGTATCCATATACTTCGAACTGAATAAGATACAAAGATGGCGTGCAGCCGAACAGCTTAAATTTTGAAATTGTGGCTATAATAAATGCATGTGTTTTTAATAAAACTGCCGGGAAACCATGTACTTTTATCTTTAAGAATCAATATAATAATTTATATATCAATAATTTAAGCGTTTTTCAGCAGACCCTATTTAAACGACTGCAAATCCTGTAGTCTTTTGTAAATGCCGTTTCGTTTTATGAGGATATCGTGGGGACCACGTTCCACAATTTCACCCTTTTGCATTACAATGATTTCATCGGCATCGCGGATGGTGGAAAGCCGGTGAGCAATCACCAGCGTGGTTCTGTTTTTCATAATCTTTGAAAGAGCATCCTGTACCAGCCGCTCTGCTGCGGTATCCAGCGAAGAGGTGGCTTCGTCAAGAATTAATATCTCAGGATTGGCCAGTACGGCTCGTGCAATGCTAATACGTTGGCGTTGACCGCCGGAGAGTTTTATTCCCCTGTCACCCACATTAGCCTGGTAACCGCCTTCCATCTTCATAATAAAATCATGTGCATTGGCCACTTTTGCCGCTTCTTCCACAACTTCTTGCGAAGCATTACTCATTCCGAAGGCAATGTTGTTAAAGACAGTATCATTAAACAGGATGCTATCCTGTGAAACAATTCCCATAAGTCCTCGTAACTTACTGATCTTATAATCTCTAATATCATGTCCATCCAACAGAATACGTCCTTTTGTAGTATCATAAAATCGCGGTAACAGATCCACAATTGTTGATTTTCCTCCACCCGATTCACCTACAACGGCAATCATTTTACCTTTGGGAATGAGTATGTTAATATTTTTTATAACGAAATGTTTCTGGTATTTGAAAAAGACATTCTCAAATTTGATCTCTTTTTCAAATGATTCGATGTCAATGGCATCTCGTTTTTCTTCAATAACTTCATCTGCATCCAGCACTTCAAAAATACGTTCAGCAGAAGCAAGTCCTTTTTTTATGTTAAAAAAACTCTGTGATAAGGATTTTGACGGCGGGATAACCTGCGAAAAGACCACAATAAAAGTGATGAAATCAGCAGCCTGAATAGTGGGATGTGGTGAAAGTACCATCTGCCCGCCAAACCATAAAATCACAACAATCACAAGCGACGACAAAAATTCGCTAAGCGGCGAAGAAAGATCACGGCGGCGGTAAACACTAATCTGCTTACGGCAATACTCTTTATCCATAGTTCCAAACCGATGGTTGAAATAAGATATGGCATTAAAACCCTTTATGACGCGCAACCCCGAAATGCTCTCTTCGATAATCGCCATAAGCCCGGCAAAACGGTTTTGTAAAATCAAGGAGTTTTTTTGGAGATTCCTTCCAATCAGTCCAATAATAAGCCCGGTTATGGGCAGGATTACCAAGATAAAAATACTGAGTCTCAGGCTCATGCTTAGCATAAAAGCGAGATAAGCAATAATGGTGATAGGATCGCGAATGAGTGATTCAATCTGGTTTAGAATGGATATTTCCACCTCTTGCACATCGGAAGTAATCCGGGTGATTAAATCGCCTTTCTTGTTTTTTGTATAATAAGAAAGTGGCTGAATAAGCAACTTGGCGTAAATGTCGTCGCGAATGCCGCGGATAGCTCCCGACCGTGCCGTTGTCATAAAAAACATGGCAAAATACCGGCCGATATTTTTAAAGAAAAAGGAAACCAGAATGATAATACAGATAAAAACCAACGCCTGAATTTTCCCGTGATGAATAATAATCTGGCTGATGTAGTAGTTCAGATAATTGAGCATGGAATGTGTGCTGAAATACAGCGCAGGCCTGACGGTTATCAGTTTGTTAATGCCAAAAAGCAAATTCAGAAACGGAATGAGCAGCGCAAGCGAAAAAAGGGAAAAAACAATGGTAAGGATATTAAAAAACGTATTTAAAATTACCTGTTTCCAGTAAGGAAGAACATAGGATAATATACGATAAAGCTTTTTCATGGTTCTTAAATTAGAGGCCAAAGATAGAGATTAACCTGTTTAGGGTAATCTTTTTATTGGAAAATGATGTTTCAAAACGGCACTTTCTTTATTTTTGCCATCAATGCAATTTTTATACTTTAAAACGTTGTTTTTAAGAGGAATTCAATCTCCATAGGTTTGGGCAAAAAAGTTATTGTTTCGGTTATTAATGATCTGGTTACCGACCAGCGGGTAAAGAAGGTCTGTGAGTCGCTGCATGAAATGGGTTTTGACATTGTTTTGATTGGCAGAAAACTACACAACAGTCCGCCTGTGGATGGCCGTCATTATCCGGTTCGCCGAATGAAGCTCCTGTTTGAAAAAGGCCCCGGGTTTTATGCTTGTTTTCAGATACGCCTTTTCTTTTACCTGCTGTTTCAAAAAGCCGGTCTTCTCGTTTCCAACGACCTCGATACGCTGCTGCCCAATTACCTTGTGGCGCAACTTAAAAATATTCCTTTGGTTTACGATAGCCATGAATATTTCACCGGTGTTCCCGAGCTTCAGAACAGCAAAATGAAACGGAAAATATGGAAACTAATGGAGCAATGGATTTTTCCCCGGCTGAAGGACGTTTTTACGGTAAATGATTCCATTGCCGACCTCTATGCCACCGAGTATGGTTTGCGTCCGGTTGTTATCAGGAATGTGCCTTTGCGTATGGAAAAGGTTACGGCCAAAAGCAGGGCATCCCTGGGATTACCCGAGGATAAAAACATAATGATTTTACAGGGCTCCGGAATAAATATCCAGCGTGGAGCAGAGGAGATGGTGGCAGCCATGCCGTTTATCAAAAATGCTGTTTTACTGATTGTTGGCAGCGGTGATGTTATCGGCTTACTGAAAGAGAAGGTGAGCCAACTGCATATAGAGGAGAAAGTGTTGTTTAAATCCCGTCAACCATACAAAATGCTTATGCAATATACTGTTGCTGCCGATTTGGGTCTGTCTTTGGACAAGGACACCAACATTAACTATCGGTTTAGCCTTCCTAATAAGATTTTTGATTATCTTCATGCCGGAGTTCCCGTTTTGGCTTCCAATTTGGTGGAGATAAGGAAAATTATAGAAACTTATCAGGTTGGTGATTTTATTCCTGACCATCAGCCGCAGCATATTGCCCGGAAAGTAAATGAGATTTTTTCCCATCCCCAAAAACTAATGCAATGGAAACAAAACACACAAAAAACGGATAGTGAACTTAACTGGGAAAATGAATCGAAAATATTAAAAAAAGTTTATGCAAAATATGTCTGATATTCATGTACATATCATTTCGTTTGACGTTCCGTATCCGGCAAATTATGGCGGAGTAATCGATGTTTTTTACAAAGCCAAAGTATTGACCGAACATGGCGTAAAAGTACATTTGCACTGTTTTGAATATGGCAGGAAAAAGGCCCCGGAGTTGGAGAAACTTTTCCATAAGGTTTATTACTACAAACGTGATATTTCCAAAAAGCATCTCTTTAAAAGCAATCCCTATATTATTGAAACACGTATTTCGGCGTATCTTGTAAATAATTTGCTAAAAGATGAGTACCCTATTCTTATGGAAGGGTTGCATACCACCGGGCTTTTGCACGAAAGAAGACTGAAAGGCCGGAAACTTATTGTACGGATGCACAATATCGAGCATGAATATTACAGTAATCTTTCGCGGGCTGAAACAGATTTATTTAAAAAGTACTATTTTTTTAATGAAGCTGCCAAGCTGAAGAAATATGAAAGCATCCTAACAAAAGCCGACCTGTTGCTCGCTATTTCCCAAACGGATTACGATTATTTTTCTGCAAAATATAAGAATGTAGTTTATATGCCTGCATTTCACCCTTTTACGGCAGTAAGAAGCTTAATTGGGCGAGGAAAATATGTGCTTTATCACGGAAATCTGTCGGTACCTGAAAATATCAATGCTGTTACAACACTGTTGCATGAAGTATTTAAGAATTCGAAAATACCGTTTAAGATTGCCGGTCTCAATCCACCACCATTGTTGTGGAGGCTGGTTGCTGCCCATCCTTCGGCCGAGCTGATTGCCAACCCGGACGATGACCTGCTTAACGATTTAATAAAAAATGCACACGTGAACATTTTCTTTACCGGTCAGGCTACGGGATTAAAGCTAAAACTTCTGAATGCACTTTACAACGGAAGGTTTGTACTTACCAACGATAAAATGTTGAGTGGAAGTAATTTGGATAAGTTATGCGTGTTGACAGACGAGATTTCTAAAATGAAAATTCAGTTGGTTGAACTTATGAAAAAAGATTTTACGGCAGCCATGAAAATTGAGCGGCAAGCTCACCTGCAAAACATCTATATGAATGGAAACAATGTGGAAAAACTAATTGAGCTTATTGTTTGAGTCAACAATACTACCTTCTTCACATTTAACCACCCTGCCGGGAAATTTGTGAATCAGGTTATAGTTGTGTGTTGCCATAATGACAGCACGATCCTCCTGACAAATTTTTAAAAGAAGGCGCATAATCTCGTTGGAGGTCTGCGGATCGAGGTTACCGGTGGGCTCATCGGCCAAAATAAGTTCGGGACTGTTCAGCAGGGCACGTGCAATGGCTACACGCTGTTGCTCTCCACCTGAGAGTTGATGTGGCCTGGTTTTTAACTTGGCTATTAAATCCACATCCGACATGACTTCCATAATCCGCTTGTTAATGGCTTTCTTATCTTTCCATCCTGTTGATTTTAACACAAAAAGCAGGTTGTCTTCCACAGTTCTGTCCTCAAGAAGCCGGTAATCCTGAAAAATAATACCCATTTTTCGCCGTAGGAACGGAACCTCTTTCTTCCTCAATGTCTTCAAATCAAAACCGCAAACCGTTGAGTGTTCGGCTTCTGCCGGCAATTCAGCAAAAATTGTTTGCAGCAGGCTCGACTTTCCGCTTCCGGTTTTCCCGATAAGATAAACAAACTCTCCCTGCTTAACGCGAAAGTTGACATGGGCCAAAACAAGTTTGTTTTTCTGAAAAACCGATAATTCCTGTAGTGAGACAACCGATACTTCTGTCATGATAATTTGTTTTGAACAAAAATATAAATTTATGCCTATCCGTAACAACTTTATATTTAACACTTTTTTTGTCGGATGTGTTTTTATCTTTCATAAATTTGTGCAGCAAAAATTTTCGTTATGACTGATGATGCAATTTTCGTTTTGGAAGAAGCGAAAGAAAATATGGAACATTCTATCGGACATTTGGAAAAAGAGTTCCAAAAAATCAGAGCGGGTAAAGCAAATCCCGGTATGCTGAGTGGTATAAGGGTTGAGTATTATGGAACCCTGACACCAATTGAACAAACGGCTAATATTAACACTCCCGACCCCCATTCTATTGTTATTCAGCCGTTTGATAAAAGTACAATCCATGACATTAAAAAGGCGATTATGAATGCCAACCTGGGGTTCAATCCTATCAACGAGGGCGATAATCTTCGTATTAACGTCCCTCCGCTTACGGAAGAGCGACGGCTTGATTTGGTAAAGAAAGCAAAGCAGGTAGCGGAGGATGCCAAGGTGGCTATCCGGAATGTCCGTCGTGGCGCTAACGATGATGCTAAAAAACTGGAAAAAGAAAATATCCCGGAAGATGATGTTAAGCATCTGCTTGACGAGATTCAGAAATTAACGGATAAATATGTTGGTAAAATAGAGGCGCTTTTTGAAGTGAAGGAGAAAGACATTATGACCATATAGGCTTTTGGATACACCGGGTAATATAGAAACAGGAAGGAGTTAGTTATCCAATTTCTTCCTGTTTTTTGTTCTCAGACGTTTGGTTAGTCGATAGGCTGAGCGGATAATATTGGATGTGGTTACAAATGCCTGAATGCCTGAGTTTATCATTACTTTGGCCATGTTCATCATGTTGAAAGCCTCGCCGACGGTTTTAAACTGATATTTAATACTGTTTTCCTGTTTTCTGTTTTGATCTTTCAGATATTCCAGATATTTATCCGTCATTTTTTCATTGGAAAAACTTGTTCCGCCGAGAAACTGTTTCTCCTTGGTGCTGGAAAGGTTTTTCCCGAGAATTTTACGTAATGTTGAGAAGATAAGTGACTCTTTGAAAGCATAAATTATCAGAGCAATAAAAATATAAAAAGCCGTAACCAACAGGAATCCGTCCATACGTGTCCCTCCCTGTGCAGCATACCAGTTGACAAAGGCAAAGGATAAAAACATAAAGACAAAGACAAGAACACCAAACAGTATCATATATAAAATCAATTGACCCAGAAGCTCAGCAGACTTTTTTCGATAGGCTGCTTTATTGTATTCTAACTGAAGGTTTACGTAAGTCTTGAGTTCATCAATCAGTTCGCTGATGGGCTGTCTGAAATCCGAATTCCCCGTATGCTTTTTCCCTTTTTTCATTTGGTAATAAATTAAAACCAATCATCCGGTGTTATTTCGAATGATTGGTTGTTTTTATCTGCGTTGAAATAGATCAGACCTGAGAAGCTTTTTTGACATCTTCAATAACACTGGTTCCGGTTTTTTTAACATCATCGAGAACTTCAGAGCCGGTTTTTTTAAAATCTTCTACCAATTCGGAACCTGTCTGTTTTACATCTTCCAGAATATTGTTGACGCTTTCTTTTAAATCATCAAACTGGTCCAGCAGTTCATCGGACAATTCTTTGGTTTTGTCAGCTACTTTTTTTCGTGTTTTTTCTCCGGATTCGGGTGCATACAGCAAACCGACAATGGCTCCGAAAGCAGCGCCAATGACCATGCCTGAAAAAAATGCAAATCCTGAATGTGAATTATTGTTGCTCATGGGATTAAATTTTTAAGATTAAACATTCAATTTTATTTCATTATAGTTTCTTTAACAAAAAAAGTTACGCTCTTTCTGTTAAAAAAGTTAAACTTACAGTCGTTGTGTTAAGAACTTAATCACGCACATATGACTCATAAACCGATGCGCGATCACCTTAAATGACGGTCAAAATAGGTATAGCAAGAATCATGCCTGTTACGAAAGCTAATATTCTGCCTGCGATGATATTAGGTAGCTAAGATAGAGTAATCCGGTGAAAAAAAAGCAAGTAGCAGATAAAAAATTTGTAAATATTCCCTAAGTTTGTGTCAAAGCCATGCCTACGGTAGAATGTCAGAAATGCCGAAAGTTTTGGCTGTTTTTTTTCAGTGATGGAAAAGAAAACGACAAAAAAGATGTTTAATTCAAAGGAAATATGCAATTTTGCGCTCTCATGTTACAAAAAGATACCATAAGATTAAGGGCTCCCGAACCTCAGGATATTGATTTTCTCCTTGATTTGGAGAATGACATGAAACTTTGGCATATTTCGCAAACAGTGGTGCCTTTTGCCCGTTTTGATTTGGAACAATATGTTTTTTCTGCAAACAAACAGAAGCCGTTTGCTGCCGGACAGGTGCGACTTGTTATCGAATATACTGAGAATAATAACAGTACAACAATAGGTACGGTTGATCTTTTTGCATTGGATGCCGTAAATCGCAGGGGAGGTGTCGGCATTGTACTTCTTGAAAGCTATCGCGGAAAATCGTTTGCTGGCACAGCCCTGGATATCCTGGTGAATTACGGATTTAATGTTCTAAATTTGCACCAGCTTTATTGTAATATTGAAAAAGGAAATGAGGCAAGTTTCAGGCTTTTTAAAAGCCGGGGATTTGAGGTTGTGGGAGTGAAAAAAGAATGGAACAGAATTAACGGAAAGTGGATCGATGAATACCTTTTGCAACGTATCGAAAAAAATTTAAGGAAAAAATAATATGATGGCGCTATGACATATTACCATTCAAAATATGGACGGCCAATGAAAAGACACACCCGGTTTCACAGATTTGTGCTTTGGTTTTTATTTATTCTCGTGCTCCTGTCTGTAGG
The DNA here is from genome assembly GCA_964598065.1 of uncultured Lentimicrobiaceae bacterium. Lineage (GTDB taxonomy): Bacteria > Bacteroidota > Bacteroidia > Bacteroidales > F082 > Sulfidibacterium. The sequence goes on along the minus strand of CAZRAW010000053.1, from coordinate 2,940 downwards.
GTTTGGATATTTTCTTTATCAGGTGATAAATGCACCTAATGTCTGGACATCGAATGATAAAGAGGTAAGCATTTATATTCCCACAGGTTCTGATTTCGGTCAGCTTAAAGAGATTCTTTACTCGAAAGGCCTTGTGGTACACCGGAAAGATTTTGAATGGTGGGCACAAAAGAAGAAATTGCCGGAATTGATAAAACCAGGCCGTTATATTCTTGTCAACGGCATGACTAATAACCAGTTGGTTGACATGCTGCGTGCAGGCAAGCAGGTGCCTGTCAATGTTACTTTTAATAATGTTCGTGATATTTATCAGTTAGCCGGGAAAGTGGGGAAACAAATAGAGGCTGATTCGGCAGATATTGTCAATTTTCTGAATGACAGCAGTACCCTGGCAAAAGCTGGTGTTGATACGGTTCCTGTATCCACCCTGTTTATTCCCAATACATATCGATTTTATTGGAATACCACAGCAAAGGAATTTGTCGAAAGGATGATTCGGGAATATAGAAAGTTCTGGAATGCCAGCCGCCTCAAGAAAGCACAAGCTGCCGGTTTGACGCCCACTCAGGTGATGATTCTCGCTTCCATTGTGGAAAAGGAAACCAATAAAAATAGTGAAAAGCCCCGTATTGCCAGCGTTTACATAAACCGGCTTCATGATGGATGGCGTTTGCAGGCCGACCCGACGGTGATTTATGCCCTCGGCAACCCCAAAATACACCGGGTTTTGGATGTGCAAAAGAAAGTCAATTCGCCATATAATACATACCGGCACAGAGGATTGCCTCCCGGACCCATTTGTATTCCTTCAATCTCATCCATCGATGCGGTACTCAACTACGACAAAACTCATTATCTGTATTTCACTGCAAAGAGTGATTTGTCTGGTTACCATGTTTTCTCAGAAACCAACCGTGAGCATCAAATCAATGCAAAAAGATATCAGCGAGCACTTGATAAAATGAGAATTTATAAATGAGTCTCCTTAAGGTGTTAAAAATGAAATACTTACCTAAAGAGTATTGTTGTGATATTCCGGTTTGATTATTCCCTGTGTTTTATGCAAAGGCTCTTATCGGACACCCAAATTTTAAGATAAAATTCCTAATTTTGACATTTAAAATTTTTACACATGAAAGTAATGGCGCGTATGCTGATGTGGCTCGTTTTTCTGGCCGGAGGCATTTGGGGAGGTCTCACGCTGGACAGGATTCTTTTTCCTGCTGTTTACGGGAGTTTATGGTTTCATGTGGCTAATTTTCTGATTGGGTTGGGGCTTCTGAGACTGGTTATGATCGTGAGCCGTAATACCGGTCGTACGTTGGCCAAATATGGCAGAGAAGGGGAGCTTCCACGGATGGAAACCAATCGACTGGTGAAAGAGGGCGTTTACCGCTACATGCGTCACCCCATGCATTTGGGGTTGCTGTTTTTCCCGTTTGCCTTTGCTTTTTTAGCCGGCTCACCCTCTTTTGTGTTAATAATTGCTCCTGTTGAAACCATTTTAATACTGTTGTTGATTAAGTGGATGGAAGAGCCGGAAGCTATCCGCAAATTTGGAATGGAGTATCTGAATTATATGTACAATACTCCCTGGTTTTGTTTTAAAAGAGATTGCTTGCGCGAGCTATTTAAAAAGGTGGAGAAGTGATGCTCCGGACGGAACATAAAAAAGGTCGCATCCCTGACGAATGCGACCTGAACGATAAGCTGTAATAAAAATTATACAAGTCCCTGGGCAAGCATAGCATCGGCAACTTTTACAAATCCACCAATGTTTGCACCTTCCACATAATTTACATAATCACCTTCGGTACCATATTTGACACAGGTAGAGTGGATATCTTTCATAATTTGATGGAGCCGGCTATCCACCTCTTCGCGTGTCCAGCTCAGGCGCAGGGAATTTTGGCTCATTTCAAGACCTGAAACGGCCACTCCGCCTGCATTGGCTGCTTTACCAGGGGCAAAGAGTATCTTATGTTCATGGAAGACCATAATTGCTTCCGGAGTAGAAGGCATGTTGGCGCCTTCACTTACGGCAATACAGCCATTGGCCACCAGTTTGCGGGCATCGTCTTCACTAATTTCATTTTGTGTGGCACAAGGCATGGCCACATCGCATTTTACGTCCCACGGACGTTCTCCGGTATGGTACTCAACACCATATTTGTCGGCATATTCTTTGATGCGGCCGCGTTTTACGTTTTTCAGGTCGAGTACAAAGGCCAGCTTTTCTGCGTCAATACCATCGGGATCATGGATGTATCCCGAGGAGTCGGAGAGGGTAACCACTTTCCCGCCGAGTTGGGTAACTTTTTGAGTAGCATACTGGGCTACATTTCCGGAACCGGAAACTACCACGGTTTTACCTTCGAAGGTTTCGCCTTTGGTGGCCAGCATTTCGTTGGCAAAGTAGGTGGCACCATATCCGGTGGCTTCGGGGCGAATCAAAGAGCCACCCCATCCGAGGCCTTTCCCGGTGAGTACGCCGGTAAATTCATTTCTTAACCTTTTGTACTGTCCGAAAAGGAATCCTATTTCACGCCCGCCGACACCAATATCACCGGCAGGAACGTCCGTATCAGGTCCTATATGTCGCTGTAACTCAGTCATAAAGCTTTGACAGAAACGCATGACTTCATTATCTGATTTTCCTTTGGGATCAAAATCAGAACCGCCTTTTCCACCACCCATAGGCAGGGTTGTCAGTGAATTTTTGAGAACTTGTTCAAAGGCAAGGAATTTCAAAATACCAAGATTGACTGTGGGGTGGAAACGTAAGCCTCCTTTGTATGGGCCAATAGCGCTGTTCATTTCGATACGGAAACCACGGTTGATTTGGACGTTTCCTTTGTCGTCTAACCATGGAACACGAAACATGAGAACGCGTTCGGGTTCAATCATTCTGTCGAGGATTTTGGCCTCTTTGTATTGCGG
>CAZRAW010000052.1:0-15291 GCA_964598065.1 uncultured Lentimicrobiaceae bacterium | reverse complement strand
GGAAGCGCTGATTGAAATTTCAGAAAGTTTCAATATTGACGCACGTATTGTTGGCCGGGTGGAGGCCGCTAATGCCAAAAAGCTGACGATTCGTTCGGACTATGGGGAGTTTGAGTATTAACCCGGAAAATACCAGTTACGAATAAGGCTGTATATCAACAAGTCAGCCGGATTTTTATCCTTCAAGTTTAACAGTACTTCCCCGTACTATTAGTTCCGTATTGACAATACGAATTTGCTGATATTTTCCTTCCGGATTTTCAATTCTCTGAATTAATAAATCAACCGCAACCCGACCTACACGGGAAAGAGAGTGATGGATAATAGAAATAGCCGGTTTATACATCAGGGATATAGGCCCATCGCTAAAACTGACAATTGCCACTTTCTCCGGAATGCGAATGTTAAGCTCCTGCAAAGATGGAATTATCCCGGTCAGAACCTCATCGCTGATACTCATAATCCCATCGGGAATATCTTTTCTGCCGAAAAGGTCAAAAGTTTTGTGCCGGGCATCTTCCGCATCATCGGCAAAAATGACGGCATGTTCTTTCATATTATAGTCGCGAAGTGCCTTCCTAAAACCTGTAAGACGCTGTTTGGTAATAAACAAGGAAGGATTTCCACCAAAATAAGCCAATTTTTTCCGACCGGTCTCAATCAGGTGTTTGGTAGCCGTATAGGCAGCCCTGATACCATCTATCATTACTTTTGATTTTCCATAGTTCCTGAAGACCCTATCAAGAAAAACAACCGGAATTCCTTCTTCTTCAAGTAGTTCAAAATGATCATATTTTTGTGTCTCCTTGGAAATGGCTACCAGCAGACCATCAACCTGACTCGATAACATTAGCTCGGTATTTTGGACTTCTCTTTCGTATGATTCGTTAGAGGATAGAATGATCACATTATAACCTGCGTTATAGCAAAATTCGGAAACCCCTTTAACCATCGATGGAAACGCATACAAGGTAATTTCAGGGATAATAAGGCCTATAAACTTACTGTATGAATTACGTAAACTAAGCGCAAAAGCATTTGGGTTGTAATGCATGCTTTTAGCGAGATTTTTAATCTGCTCTTTCCTGTCGGGACTAATGTCGGGATGATTTCGGAGTGCGCGTGAAACGGTTGTATGAGAAACACCTATTTGGTTAGCAATATCCTTTAAGGTAACTCTCCTTTTCCTGTTATTCATGTTGAAAATATATTGTTGGCTAAAATAAAGAATTTCTGCTTTTAAACAATCATCAATAACAAACAGAATAATTTAAAGAAAGTTATTAACAAAAACAGATTTGTTATAAACAATTCAGGTGTGTGTTCACGTGTGCATAAAAAGGGAGGAGGAGAACGTTGTTTTTCAGGCAATTAATGATTTACTTTTAACCATTCATTCAATATTCATTTAATAAAATTATTTATTATGAAAAAAATTGTATCTATTATTATGGTGATGTTGACCCTGACTTTTTCGGTGGGGTTAATGGCTCAGGGAACCATTAAAGGTACCCTTACCCTCGGAAATGGTAAATCCGTTCCGGGCGCTAATATTTTACTGAAAGGGACTACAACCGGTACTACTTCCGGTACAAACGGGAATTATGTGCTGCATGTTCCGGCAGGAAAAAATGTTTTGGAAATTTCTTTTACCGGGTTCATCCCGATAACGTATCGGTTTGAAATGCGTAACGGAGAAACAGTAACTAAAAATTTTGTGTTAAAGGAAGATTTGCTGTCTTTAAATCAAGTAGTGGTAACCGGAGTACAAAATAAGCAAACCAAGCTTGCCTCCAGCATAGCCATCACAACAATTTCTGCAAAGAAGATATCGGAGATTTCTCCCCGGGGGACAGCCGATTTGTTAAAATCTATTCCGGGATTTTATGTGGAAAGCTCGGGTGGTAAAGGAAACGCCAATGTTTTTGCCCGTGGGCTTCCCAGTTCGGGAGGATTGCGATATGTGCAACTTCAGGAAGATGGAATGCCGGTGTTTGAGTACGGCGACTTGATGTTTGGCAATACTGATATCATGGTAAGGGTGGATCAAACAGTTGCCCGTATGGAAGCTGTAAGAGGTGGTTCTGCTTCCGTTCTTACCAGTAATGCTCCGGGTGGGATTATTAATTTCATTTCTAAAACTGGAGGACCAACTACAAAAGGAACTTTTATTCAGTACGTTGGATTAACATACATGCATTCCCGTACCGGTTTTAACATTGGCGGGCCCATTTCGAAGAATCTTCGGTATGATATAGGTGGCTTTTACCGGGCTGACGATGGTATTCGCTCTCCAGGATATACTGCCAATAATGGTGGCCAGATTAAAGCAAATGTTACTTATTTGTTTAAAAAAGGGTATTTCCGGTTAAGAACAAAACTGTTGAATGACAAGACTATTGCTTATTTGCCTTTTCCAATGCAGGGCAATCCTGCCACCAGTATTCCGGGATTTAATGCTAATTATGGTACAATGAAAAGTCTGGATTTAATGAGACTACATGCTACCACTCCTTCAGGAGCCGAAGTAAATGAAAACCTGGCCGACGGGATGCATCCGCAAATTTTCTCGTTTGGCGGGGAAGCATATTTTAACCTTGGAAACAACTGGAGTCTGAAAGATAACTTTGAGAAATCGTACATCAACTTGCAGTTCAATTCTATTTTTGGTATATCCGGCCCTGAAAGTGCCAGCGATTATGCCAGCAGCAGGGGACTAACCAATTATCATTATACTTTTGCCGACGGTTATAAGGCAGGACAACCCATTACAAACATAAGCTCGCTCAATGGAAACGGACTGGTGGGAATTTATGGCTGGTGGGCAGTGCATTTGCCTTTACAAGAATTTGGAAATGATTTTAAATTAACAAAAAAAATGAAAAATAACACCATTACAGCCGGGTGGAATTTTTCTACCAATACAGTTTCTTCCAAATGGTGGTGGCACAATATGCTGGTTGATATTTCAGGAAACAATACCAGAAAACTGAACCTGATTAACGATGCTAACGGAGTATCACTTACTACAGATGGCTATTCACAATACGGCACGCTATATCGTGATTATAATGCGTTAACCCGTATAAATGCGCTTTATCTTTTTGATGAATGGGACATTGGACAATTAACCGTAAATGCCGGCTTGCGTTTTGACATGGGAAGAACGTACGGCTATTCGGAAAAGGTAAAAAATTACACTTATGATGTAAATGGTGATGGTATCATATCCCCGGCCGAAACAAACGTACAGTATGGTTCGGGAAATTTCATTCCGTTCCATTATAAATATAGTGTTTTGTCCTGGTCGTTGGGGCTGAATTACGAATTTAATAAAAACACAGCCGTTTTTGTCAGAGCCAGTAACGGCCACAGGGCTCCGGCCGATCGCGCATATGCCTTTGGCGCTACCGAATCAACAAAAGATGGATTTCCTGCTTCCGCAAGAGTTGAAAGTATTTATCAGTACGAACTGGGTTTTAAATATAATTCTTCAAAAATTGCTCTTTTTGCAACCGGATTCTATAGTTACTTTAATCACATTGCTTTCACCGATTTTGTTCAGTTAAACGGCGTTTTAACGGCCATTCAACAGTATTATAATACTTCTGCCGCAGGCCTTGAACTGGAAGCCGTAGCGCAATTGGGAAACCTGAACCTTTCCCTTACGGGAACATATCAGGATGCCAAATACCATAATTGGGTTTATAACGAAGACCTGAATGGCAATGGCGTCATTGGCCCTGGTGAAACTTTTGATTTCAGCGGACATTATATTCAACGGCTTCCCAAATTGTATTTTACTTTCCGGCCAACTTATCAGCTTGGTAAGTTGAATGTTAGTGTTGCCTGGCAATATTTTGGTAATAGATTTACCAATCCCGAAAACAAACAGGTGCTTCCCCGGTTTTCACAAATTAATGCATTTGTAGATTATTCCGTAAGCAGCCACATTACCATTTCTGTGGCTGGTAGTAACCTGTTTAATGCAATTGGTCTTACCGAAGGAAATCCCAGGTCGGGACTTACGAGCGTAAGCAGCCAGTATTTCTATGCCCGGTCTATTTTGGGACGCTCTGTTGTTTTGTCATTTCGATACAGCTTTTAAAAAGTGTAATGTTCTTTAATTTTTTTACTTTGATACTTCATTAACCCGGACTTTTGTTTCCGGGTTAATGAAGTATTAAAACTTTTAGTTTTTATTGAATTAATTTAATCGAATATAGATAATTTTTTGTGTTAAGAGGGGCCGATTCAAAAGTTTCAACTGCTTTATTAAGAAAGTTTCGCGAAAATGAATTTTTTCAGGAAACCTTAACGTTAGCATAACCGTTATATTCCAAAGCAGGGCGAACTCTTGATACCCCTCTTTTTGTAATTTTCCAAACCGGTTTTAAATATACACTATGAAAGACATTGTTATAAGTCCCATTGATATTACCATTATATTGGTTTACATTGTGGGTATTACCTTGTGGGGCTTGGCTTACAGTCGAAAAAAGACAAAAAACAAGACACAAGAAGATTATTTTTTGGCCGGACGAAAAATGACCTGGCCTATTGTAGGAATCACCTTATATGCGGCCAATATGGGAAGCCCTGCCCTGGTAGGTCTTGCCGGAGATGCCTATAGTACGGGTATTTCTGTTTTTAACTATGAATGGATGGCTTTGGTGGTGCTTGTTTTTTTCGCTATCTTTTTCCTCCCTTTCTATTTGAGGAGCAAGGTATATACCATGCCTGAATTCCTGCAGCGCAGATTTGATATTCGTTCAAGGTATTATTTTTCGTTTATTACACTCGTCGGAAATATTATTATTGATACAGCCGGTATTCTGTATTCGGGAGCTATTATCGTAAAGATGATATTTCCTGCGCTTGATTTGTGGCAGATAGTCGCTATTTTGGCCATCATTACTGCAGCTTATACGATCACCGGAGGGCTCTCGGCGGTTATGTACACTGAAGCCGTACAGGGAGTATTGCTTATGCTTGGCGCCGTATTTTTAACTTTTTTTGCTTTACAAAAAATTAACTTCGATATTCCGCGGATATTTGCAGAGACTCCAAAATCCATGCTAAGCCTAATCCGTCCTATGAACGATAAATCCATGCCCTGGCTGGGACTTTTGTTAGGAGTTCCACTGCTTGGATTTTATTTTTGGGGAACTAACCAGTTTATGGTGCAAAGGGTACTAAGCGCTAAAAACACAAATCATGGGCGCTGGGGAGCACTTTTTGCCGGCGTTCTGAAACTTCCCGGTTTGTTCATTGTTGTGTTTCCCGGAATTATTGGTCGTATGCTTTATCCTAACCTGCCAAGCCCCGATTTAATCTATCCTACGATGCTCTTTAACTTACTCCCCGTAGGAATCCTCGGAATTGTCCTTGCGGGATTGATAGCGGCCATTTCTTCCAGTATCAGTGCAACACTCAATTCGGCAAGTACTTTGATGACAATGGATTTTGTCAGTAACCTTAAACCCGGCCTTACGCCAAAGCAATTGGTCAGGATTGGGCAGATTTTTACCGGTATTTTTGTGATTATCTCCGCTGCATGGTCGCCTCTGATAGCCGATTTTTCTTCATTATTCAAATATCTTCAGATGGTTCTTGCCCTCATTTCGCCCCCCGTTGTGGCCGTCTTTTTACTGGGCCTGTTTTGGAAACGTAGTAATGCCACAGGCGCTTTTACCGGTTTAATCGGCGGATTTATCTTTACCTTGTTTACCGTTTATGTCCGGTTTATAAATCCCGCAGCTTTCCCCTGGCTGGCTCACATCCAGTTTTTATTGGTAGCTCCGGTGCTATTGGCCGTAACAATTTTTATTATTGTTCCCATATCGCTGCTTACTCCTCCGCCTCCTGTGGAGTCAGTTGCAGAATATACCTGGTCGCGAAAATTTTTCAGAGAAGAGAGTCTCATGTTGAAAGGAATGTCCTGGTTTAAAAATTATCGTTATCAGGCCATCGTAGCCCTTGTAGCCACCTTAATTCTGGTTTATTATTTCAGGTAAAAAAATGAACGGCACAGAGACATATCACAAAGGAGTGGCGTTACTCAGACAAGGAATAACTTCCAACGGCTTTGTCGCTTCAACAGGCTTCGGTGCAAATTACCATCGAATTTGGGCCAGAGATAGTGTAATTACCGGGCTGAGCGCACTACTGACAGATGAAAAAGAATTGATAGAAGGCATGAGAAAGACCTTGATTGTCCTAAAAATAAATCAACATAACAATGGCATGATTCCCTCCAATATGGAAATAGATGCCCTGGGTAAAGTGAAAAATGTGAGCTACGGTACATTGACCGGAAAGGTAGATGCCGGCTTATGGTTTGTTATAGGTGTTTTTCTTTATTTCGGGAAAACCGGAGACCGGAATTTTCTAAATGAAATGCAACAAACCATACGGAAAGTATTTAAGACGCTTGCTATATGGGAGTTCAATGGTCGCGGATTGTTGTATATCCCACAAGGCGGAAACTGGGCAGACGAATTTGTACTCGAAGGTTACAACCTCACCGAACAATTGCTTTATTACTGGGCTTTGGAAGAGGCCTCACGGGTATATGTCTCCGAATTATACGCTGAAAAAGCCAGAAAACTCAAAGAACTCATTATGGTAAATTACTGGCCTTCTGAAAATAATAAAAGAAAAGCTTATCATAAAACGGCCTTTGTTCATCAGATAGAATCTGGTACAACAAATCATTGGATGGCAGGCTTTAAACCTTCCGGATATTTTACTTATTTCGACTGCCTCGCACATGCCCTCACTTTCATTCTCGGCATAAATGATACATCTCAAAAGCAAAAAGTAACAACCCGTATCGAAACCATTGCTTCCGGGTTGAAAGACTTTCTTGTTCCCGCTTTCTGGCCTGTTATAAAAAACGGGGATGCCGAATGGCGTATATTGCAAAACAATTGGACGTATCAGTTCAGAAACCGACCCGGTGAATATCAAAACGGAGGAATTTGGCCTGTGTTGAACGGCTTACTGATAGCCGGGTTGTATAAATCAAATGAAAAAGAACTTGCCGATAAATTAAGGCGGGCTTTATATCGTGCCGTGAAAATGCCGGATAATCAATACGGTTTTTACGAGTATTTAAATACCAACAACTGGTCAGCTGACGGAATGAAACATCAATTATGGTCGGCAGCCGGTGTAATTTTCGCGGAAAATGCCGCACAAAATATATTTCTATCTTGAATAAATTGCCAAATTATGAAGGGAGACATTATAAATCTTAATGACAAAAACCGGCAAACGGCCCGGGATATTGTGGAACCTTTGCTGTACGAAATAAAAAAAGCAAAGGGGATATACAATATATCGGTAGCCGGAGAATCGGGCGCCGGCAAATCAATTATTGCTACAGCCATTGCTGAACAATTTGAAAATGAAGGAATCAAGGTCAAAATATTCCAGCAGGATGACTACTTTTGCCTGCCCCCTTTCTCTAACGACAAAAAAAGAAGGGCTGATTTAATGTGGGTAGGGACGGATGAAGTTAACCTGAACCTGATAGACCAACATCTGAAAGCTGCCAAAGAAGGAAGTAAAACTATTGAAAAACCGTTGGTTATTTATCCTGAAAACCGAATTACGACGGAAGTATTTGATATGGCAGGTATTAAGGTATGTATTGCCGAAGGAACTTATACTTCCTTATTGAAAAATATTGATAAACGTATTTTTATCGATCGCGACCGCTTTGACACTATGGAAGACCGCCATAAAAGAGGCAGGGAGGTTATGGATCCTTTTATCGAAGAAGTGCTGGAAATAGAACACGAAATTATCAGTAAGCACAAAGACAAAGCAGACATTATAGTTGATAAATTTTTTCATGTTCATTTTGTGAAATAAATACTATGCACATCATATTTTTAAACCCTCAGGGCAACTTCGATCAAAAAGATTCTCACCTGACCGAACATGCGGATTTTGGTGGTCAGCTTGTTTATGTGAAAGAAATCAGCAAGGCCTTGGTGGAACAATACCCCAACCTTAATGTTGATATTATCACCCGTCGTTTTACGGGAACCGGGTGGAGTAATGAATTTGGAAAAGAAATTTCTTATTATCCCGGCACTTCCCGTCGCCTGCGGATTGTACGTATTTCTTGTGGAAATGATTCCTTTTTGCGGAAGGAACTGCTGTGGCAGCATATCCCCGAATGGACAGATAATATCATCCGTTTTTATGGAAAACAGTTACCCGATTATGCCACAGCGCATTACGGCGATGGTGGTTATGCTGCCGTACTCCTGAAAAAGAAAACGGGAATCCCATTCACCTTTACAGGGCATTCGCTGGGAGCACAAAAGCTGGATAAACTCTATAGAAAAGAGCCCGATTTTAATAAATTAGATAAATGGTATCACTTTAGTAAGCGAATTCAGGCCGAACGATTAAGCCTGCAATATGCCGACACCATTATCACCTCTACCGATATGGAGCGTTACAAACAATATTCACATCCTCTTTATCGCAATGCGGTAGATGTGGCGGAGGCCGGAAAATTTGCAGTGATTCCTCCAGGGGTTAATACCAATTTGTTTAATCAAATAGCGGATGAAGAAGACAGAGCGTTATTCCGGCGTATTGAAAAAGAAGGAGTAGAAACAAAAAAGCCATGTATTATTCTCTCCAGCCGCCTCGATGATAAAAAAAATCATATTTCGGCTGTCAGGGCTTACGCCGGAAGTAAAGCGTTACAGCAAAAAACGTCTCTCGGAATTTTTATTCGCGGAATGAAAAATCCTTATGAAGAAGTTAGAAATCTACCTGAAAAGGAAAGAATTATACTACAATCTATCATAGATGAGATAGACCGGCATCATCTCCGCGATAAAGTATTTTTTCTTGATCTAACCTCTCAGAAAGAACTGGCGGGAGCATATAAGTATTTTGCTCTAAAACATTCTGTATTTGTACTGACAGCTTTTTATGAGCCCTTTGGCCTGGCTCCCATTGAGGCCGGAGCCTGCGGTCTGGTTCCTGTAACAACCAAAAACGGAGGCCCCGGTGATATTTTTAAAAATGACATGGGAATACTTGTCGACCCCGCAAATACAGAAGATATTGCCCGGGGGATAGCAAAAGCCCTCGAAAATTATAAAGAATATGCCGACAAAGTTATCCGGCTGGTAAAAGAAAAATATACCTGGGAAAAAACTGCCGCCGGATACTATAGGGCTGTTTCGGATGCTCCCGGAAGCAGTTATGAAAAAGACTTTGACCTGCCGGAATTAGATACAAAAGAATTGATTTTAAAATATCTTAAATCTTTGTGATGGATTATAGAAAAATCCTCAGCGAACGCTTCGGGTTTGATGACGAACTATTGAAGGAGTATGATAAAACAAAAAAGTTCAGAACTTCTGCGAAAGAGAAACTCGTCAAAAAGCTAATAGACATAGAGAGGTCTTACGGACTTTGTGCCGCTTTACTTCTTCTATACCGGCAGCAGGTCGAAAGCGGATTTGTGCTTGCCGATCCGGCAGATACTACGAACAAGGAATTTTATGATATTCCCGATGAGAAAACAGGGGTAACTTTTCATATACAATGGAACCCGGACCGCGAACTGAGAAAGAACCATAAATTGTTGGTGGAAAGAGGAATTATTGCTCCTGTACCGGATACCGGAAATCTGATAAATAAAGACGAACAGGGGAAAGCCTGTTACCTTTGTCCGGAAAACATCAGGATACAAAATCCGGCTGAAATTATTTATCCTGTCCGGCTGGTCGATGAAGAATATTTCCTCGGTGCAAATTTTGCCTATCTTGCTAACAACCATTTTACTCTTTTCAATAAAGAGCACCGGCCTCAGTTATACCGGAAGGAAATAATCGCGTTCCTGATCGACTTTCTTGATAGAACCAACGGATGTTTTCGTGGTATTTTCAACGGCCTCGCCGGAGCTTCCATCGAACATCACGAACACATGCAGGTAACAACCGAAAAGTTCCCTGTCGAAAACATAATAGTATCTCCCAAAGCGGTTATTCTAAACGACGACGGGATAAGAATTTCTCTACCCTGTTACTATACAACCCTTTTGCTTTTGGAAAGTACCGAAAGTAGTGTGATAATGAAATATGCAGATGTATTCCTGACCCGGTGGCATGCATTAAATCCGGAGCATCACACTGAAAATATTGTGGCCGTGAAACATCACGGGCGCTACCGGCTATTTATTTTTCCAAGAGATAAACGCAAGTTGGCTGGAGCGGGGAAAACAGGAGCTATGGCAAGTTTTGAAGTCTCCGGGAATATTGTACTATCAGACAAAACCGTCGAACGAACTACTTTTGACAATATCACGCTAACATCAATCCAAAATATGCTTGCCGGGATAAAACCGGCTGTCAGCCTAAAACAATTATTTCCATAAAATTCATGGGAGCAGCTCTTATTCCCTGTATTCCGCCCGAATTCGTTTCTTATCAATTTTCCCTACCGAAGTTTTGGGAATTGCCGATACAAAATCGATACGTTGAGGGATAGCCCATTTGTTAATGGTGCCGTTTTCCACAAATTGTTTCAGAAACTCTTGCAGATCCTCTATGGTAGTCTCTTTACCCTCTTTAAGCACGACCATTGCATACGGCCGTTCCGACCATTTCGGATCGGGAACCCCCACTACGGCAACCTCTGAAACCGAAGGATGTTTGCTGATAAGATTCTCCTGCTCCAGCGACGAAATCCATTCGCCCCCGGTTTTAATCAAATCTTTCATACGATCGGTAATTTTGAAAAAGTTTCTATCATCCACATAAGCCACATCGCCCGTATGCATATAGCCTCCTTTCCACAGCTCTTTGCTTCGCTCTTCTTCTTTGTAATAACTCTGTGTTAACCAGGGTGTCCGGGCAACAATTTCACCCACCGATTTCCCATCTTGTGGTAATGGTTTCATGTTTTCGTCCACTATTTTCAGCTCGGCCAAAGGAACCGGGACTCCGGTTTTGGTTCGCAGCTCTACCTGTTTGTCCATATCTAATTTCCGGTCTTCTTTGTTCATATAAGTAAGGCTCAAAACCGGGCAGGTCTCCGACAAGCCATAACCTGTAATAACATCGATATTCAGTTCACCGGCAGCTTTGGCAAGGCCGGCAGAAAGGGCAGCACCTCCGATAATCACTTTCCAATGACTTAAATCGATGGCTTTGGCCACAGGACTCGAAACCAACATGTGCAAAATAGTAGGAACACAGTGGGAAACGGTAACTTTTTCGATCAGAAGCAGACGAAGCAACATTTCGGGTTCATAACGACCCGGGTAAACTTGCTTTACTCCCAGCATGGTAGCGAGATAGGGAAAACCCCAGGCATGCGCGTGAAACATAGGAGTAAGAGGCATATACACATCATCCGAACGAAACCGGCATACTGAATCAATGCTACCCAGGGCCATGCTTGCGCCTAAAGAATGCAGTACCAGCTGGCGATGCGAAAAATAAACTGCTTTCGGATTTCCCGTTGTACCCGTTGTGTAAAATATGGTGGCTACCGAGTTTTCATCAAAATCGGGGAAGTCGTAAACATCGCTTGCCGATTTCAGCAGATCTTCATATTCCCCGGAAATGTTCATTTCTTCATCAGGCAGTTCTCCGCCGTCTGTCATTAAAATGCAGGGGGTAGAAACCGTTAACTTTTCTTTGATGCCTTTCAGCAAAGGAAAAAAATCGGTATTGGTAAAAACGATTTTATCTTCTGCATGGTTCATGGTGTAAAGCACCTGCTCGGGTGAAAGCCTGTAATTTACCGTATGCAAAATGGCGCCAATCATGGGAATGGCAAAATAGAGCTCCAGGTAACGCGGCGAATCATAATCCAGAACAGCCACGGTGTCTCCTGCCCGGATGCCCAGATTAGTCAAGACATTGGCCAGTTTTCGTATTCGTTTATTCAGCTCAAAATAGTTATACCGTGTAAGGTCGCGATAAACAATCTCATTGTTCGGCTCATATTTTAATGAGTCGGCCAGTATGCGTTTTATCAAAAGAGGATAAGCATAGGCTTCATCGGTGGGGGGTAAAATCTTTGTTTTGACCATTTTGAAATATTTTAAATGTTATATGTTCACAAATATATTAAAAATCCCGGATGCCCCGAAAAAACGATTGTGATTAGAAAATATATTAGTGCCTTTAGAGATAAATAAAGCGGGTTAACTTCTTCCGCTATTGCGTACTATTCAAATTTTCTTATTTTTACACCTTTCCCGAAAAAAAACAAAATGGCTGACAAAGCAAAAAAATTTGGTGCTTTTGCCGGCGTTTACACGCCATCTATTCTGACCATCCTCGGCGTTATCATGTACCTCCGTTTAGGTTGGGTATCAGGCGTTGCCGGCATTTGGGGAAGTATTGCCATTATTTTGCTTGCCCATGTTATTTCCGTTACAACGGGTTTAAGCATTTCGTCCATTGCCACCGACAAAAAGATTAAAGCGGGTGGCATTTATTACATTCTTTCGCGTTCGCTGGGATTGCCCATGGGCGGTTCTATCGGCATCACCCTGTTTATCGGCACGGCTTTGAGCATTTCCCTTTACATCGTGGGTTTTGTGGAAAACTTTCTGGATTTGCCTTCCATGCAACATTTGTTGGGTATGGCAGGCCCGACCGTTCAGAATACCCGTATTGTGGGGACAGCAGTGCTCATATTGCTTGCTGTCATTGCATTCATCAGCACAAACTTTGCCATTAAAACCCAGTTTTTAGTACTCGGAGCTATCGTTTTGTCTCTGATTTCTATTTTCGTAGGTTTTTTCCTGTATCCGGCTTCTGCAGCTTCTGTGCCGGCTACAGGTTTTACACCCTTTAAAGAATTTAATTTTGAAGAGGTATTTGCCATCTTTTTCCCTGCCGTAACCGGTTTTACAGCAGGCGTGGCCATGTCGGGCGACCTGAAAAATCCGAAAAAAGATATTCCGAGCGGAACGCTGATGGCTATTTTTACCGGCTTGATTGTTTACCTGACACTTGCTGTTTTTTTTAATTTTTTTGTGGACAGGCAGTTGCTTCTCACCAACTACAATTTCCTGGTTCAGATTGCCTGGTTTCCTTTCCTCGTTATTGCCGGCATTTGGGGCGCCACGCTTTCCTCGGCTTTGGGTGGAATCCTCGGTGGGCCGCGGATTATTCAGGCCATATCGAAAGATCATATTACCCCCGGATTTCTTGGCAAAGTTCAGGGAAAGAACAATGAGCCTCGCAATGCGCTCATTTTTACCTTTTTTCTCTCCGAATTGGGTATTCTTGTTGGCGACTTGAATGTTATTGCCGGTCTGGTAACCATGTTTTATCTGACGGCTTACGGATTTATCAATCTTGCTTTTGTGTTGGAAAAATGGGCCAGTACCGATTTTCGTCCCAGTTTCCGCATCCCGGCATGGGTGGGCGTCATTGGCTTTGTTACCAGCTTTATGATTATGTTTAAGCTGGATATGGCCGCTATGTTCGGCGCACTCATCATCCTGGGATTTATATTTTATCTAATCAGGAAAAAGCAACTTCATCTTGCCATGGACGATATCTGGCCCAGCGTGTTGGCTTCGCTCATCCGGTCAGTACTGACCCGCTTTAAAAATATGCGTCTTACAGAGGCCAACTGGCGTGCAAACATCCTTCTTTTCAGTGGCGAAAAAACAAGTCGTCCTCATTTGGTGGAGTTCAGTAAGTTTATTGCCGGAAAGCAGGGACTTATCTCCAACTTCGACCTTGTACTTAAACCCAATGCCAAACGTCTTTTCCCTTCACATCATCAGGCTATTCCCGAAGAAGAGATGGAAGGCGATGAAGCTATTTTTAAAAGAAGACAGGTCTGTAACGATATTTACGGCGCCATGGAAAGTTTGTCGGCAAGTTATGGATTTTCGGGAATGGAGCCAAATACAGTAGTGCTCGGCTGGGGGCGACACACTAAAGATCCCATGCGTTTTGCACAAATGTTACAATATTTCGAAGATCTTGATTTAAACATCGTTATGCTCGACTATGACAAGAAAAGAGGTTTTGGAAATTTCGGGCAAATCGATGTGTGGCTCAGAGGCGGCTCCAACAACGGAAGTCTCATTTTTTCGCTGATGAAGTTTATTCATACGGCTTACGCCTGGCGCAATGCAGTTATTCGTATTCTGCTGATTACCGAAAACAAGTATAAAAAAGCCTCTATGAAAGTGAAAATAAATAAGTTGCTAAATAAGCATCGCATGCCTGCCGAGGTGGTAATTATTTTTAAGAAAAAATCAGATGACGTACATGATATCATCAAAACGCGCTCGGCTGATGCTGATTTGATTATCATGGGGATGGCCGAAGTGCAGCACGGAAAAGGAAAAGACTTTATCGAACGCGCCGACAGCCTTTACAACGACCTCGGAACGCTGGCTTTGGTCAAGGCTTCTTCATTTTTCAGTGAGCTACATATTGGGGAGTGATATTTACAGCATAACAAAAAGCCAGCTGCCCGGCTTTTGCTATGAATAATCCTTTCCAAAACTTTGTTTAAATTTGTTCCTGTTTTTATCAAAACCAAAGCTTTGCAAACGAAAAAGATAACGAAATTAGACGGTTGGCAGTTCTACAATTGTTTTTTGACCGGAGCCGGTAAAATATTTGATAACCAGAATTATATCAACAAAATAAACGTGTTTCCCGTGGCGGATGCTGATACGGGCACCAACCTCGCTTCCACCATGCGTTCCATTGTGGAAACAACCGTTGTCCGGGATAATTTAAAAGTTACTGCTATTGCAATTGCCGATGCTGCATTGACCGGAGCCCGGGGAAATTCGGGTATTATCTTTGCCCAGTTTCTTTACGGATTTAGCTATGAAGTAGCTGACAAGGAAAAAATTGATGTTCTTGACTTTGTTATTGGTGTGAAAAAGGCGG
The DNA here is from genome assembly GCA_964598065.1 of uncultured Lentimicrobiaceae bacterium. Taxonomy (GTDB): domain Bacteria; phylum Bacteroidota; class Bacteroidia; order Bacteroidales; family F082; genus Sulfidibacterium. Next base: position 364 of record CAZRAW010000052.1, on the reverse strand, counting down.
TTCGTTATATCTATGAGGCTATTGCCAACCCCGTAGAGGGAACCATGATTTCTGTTATCAAAGAATGGGCCGATTTTCTGTTTGCCATAAAAGAAAAACATGATGACTTTTACAGTCTGTTAGTGAACAGTGCTAAACAGGCGCATAAGTCGTTGAAAGAAACTACCCAAAAGTTGGATAAACTGGCACGGGCAAAAGTGGTGGATGCCGGAGCACAAGGCTTTGTGGACTTTCTTGATGGAATGATTGGCTACCTTAAAACCGGACTTATTCCAAACCCAGAGATGCTGAAATCGGTGGTAATAGAGATTAGTGAAGAACATATTAACCTCGACGATATTACTTTTCGTTATTGTACCGAAGC
>CAZRAW010000051.1:0-15516 GCA_964598065.1 uncultured Lentimicrobiaceae bacterium | reverse complement strand
AAAAACCAGTGAGGTAACACTCGTGTCGGTTCGACCCCGACTCCGGGTACTTTTTCATCCTTTTTTAACCTTTGTTGATATATTTTAACAAAGGTTTTTTCATGTGTCATAAAAACTAATGTTGACTCAGATTAGGAACAGACCTGTCCGCCTTCACCACTTTGTAAAGCTTGTCGCCACGCCGCAGCAACGATTTTACCGTAAACGAACAAATATCGCCTTTCTTTACCCTCTTCACCGGTTCGAGGTCAAGACGTATTTCGCTGAGCGTATCTTCATAAACGCCGGTGGTACTGCCGATGACTATTATCTTTTCTCCTGCTTCCAGCGAATGTGTTTCCAGCTTTAATTCGGCAACACCGATATTGCCGTAGTAATTAGTGATTTTTCCGATATAAATCTTTCTTTCGGTAGCCTGGTTGCCGTACTCTTCGGTCCATTCGCCGGTTTTATGCCCGAGATAATATCCATCCCAAAAGCCCCGGTTGTAAACCTGCGAGAGGTCTGCATTCCACCGGTCGATATTTTCCCGCGTGTAATTTCCCCCGAACCAGGCATTGACAGCTTCACGATAGGTTTGGGAAACAACCTTCACATATTCGGGAGAACGGCTGCGGCCTTCTAATTTAAGCACCCGCACCCCGGCATCGAGTATTTTATCGAGAAACGAAACCGTATTCAAATCTTTAGGCGACATGATGTATTTGCCATCCACTTCCAGCTCCAGCTCCGATTCTGTATCTTTCACCGTGTATTTTCTGCGACAGGGCTGCAGACAGGCACCACGGTTAGCCGAAGAATTCAGATTATCGAGACTGAGGTAACATTTACCGGAAACGGCCATACAGAGTGCACCATGGGCAAATATTTCGATTTGTATCAACTCACTTTTGGGACCGCGGATATTCTGTTTACGAATGGCTGTGGTAATGGCTTTCACCTGATCGATGTGCAACTCGCGTGCCGTAACCATCACATCGGCAAACCGGGCATAAAATTTAACCGCTTCGATATTGCAAACGTTGCTTTGGGTGGAAATATGAATCTCCACTCCTTTTTGATAAGCATACTGAATGACTGCCTGATCGGAAGCAATAACGGCAGTGATATCGTTTTCTTTGGCCGTATCCACGATTTTTCGCATGAGCGAGAGGTCTTCGTCGTAAATTTCGGTGTTCAGCGTAATGTAAGAACGGATGTTGTTTTCTTTACAGATAGCGGAAATCTTCATTAGATCATCCAGAGTAAAATTTTTGGATGACCGGGAGCGCATATTCAGGTTTTCGATACCGAAATAAACCGAGTCGGCACCACCCTGGATAGCGGCTGTAAGCGACTCATACGAGCCGACAGGAGCCATTATTTCCACTTCTTGTGCAGTCATTGTCAGAATTTTGGATTGCAAAAGTAATGAAAACAGGTACAGGAACCTCACATCTCCTTTCAGATATTTTCCGACCTAAAAGTGGAAATAATCTGCTCATTTGAATTTGTCCGGCCACCCGGCCTCTGCCAAAACGGCCACGTCAGGCAGACATACTATTTTGGCAATTAGGGCTTTTTACTCAAACGATTGAAACCGGTCATTTCCTCTCTTTTCAGAAAGAAAATATTTATTTCTCTTTTCGGTAACAAAACAAAAAAAATTTAAGTCTCTGTTTTATTGAAAATAATAATAGTTTTGTTCCATAAATCAAGGTAAAGGAAAAGGAGTTATTATGTGTTCAATTCTCGGTATTCTGGACATTAAAACCGGAGTGGCAGGTCTGCGGGAGCAGGCGTTGGAAATGTCGAAAACCATGCGCCACCGTGGCCCGGACTGGTCTGGAATTTATGTAAACGAGGAAGCCATCCTGGTTCACGAACGGTTATCGATTGTGGATGTGGAAAACGGTGCGCAGCCGCTGATAAGTGCCGATGGCCGGCTGGTTCTGGCCGTAAACGGCGAAATTTATAATCATCGCGAACTGGAAAAAACCCTGAAAAACCCTTACGATTTCCAAACCAAATCGGACTGTGAGGTTATTAATGCGCTTTACCTTGAAAAAGGAACTGCATTTCTAAATGACCTGAATGGTATTTTTGCCTTTGTGCTTTACGATAACCAGGATCATTCCTACTTTATCGGTCGTGACCACATCGGTATTGTACCTTTATATTACGGTTATGACGAAATGGGGAACTTCTATGTAGCTTCCGAAATGAAAGCACTTACCGGGCATTGCACCAAAATTGAAGAGTTTCCTCCCGGACATTACTACAGCAGCAAAGACCGGAAGTTTGTCCGTCATTACCAGCGCGAATGGGAATCGTACGATGCCGTCAAAGACAACGTTACCAATAAAAAACAGCTGAAGCAGGCACTCGAAAATGCCGTACATCGCCAGCTTATGTCGGATGTTCCATACGGCGTTCTGCTTTCCGGCGGACTCGATTCATCCATCATTGCCGCCATTGTACGGAAATATTCACAACGCAGGATTGAAACATCCGACTTAAAAGAAGCCTGGTGGCCTCAGGTACACTCTTTTTCCATTGGTTTGAAAGACTCACCCGACCTGGTGGCTGCTAAAAAAGTATCAGATTATATCGGTTCTGTTCATCATACGTTTGTCTATACCGTTCAGGAAGGTCTGGATGCTGTACGCGATGTTATTTATCATCTCGAAACATACGATGTTACTACCATCCGGGCTGCTACACCCATGTATCTCATGGCCCGGAAAATTCGTTCCATGGGAATAAAAATGGTTTTATCGGGTGAAGGTGCCGATGAAATATTCGGTGGTTATCTCTATTTTCACAAAGCACCAGATGCCAAAGCACTGCACGAGGAAACCGTGCGAAAACTTGCGCAACTGCATCTTTTCGACTGCCTGCGTGCCAACAAATCCATGGCTGCCTGGGGTGTGGAAGCACGTGTGCCTTTCCTTGACAAAGAATTTCTGGATGTGGCCATGCGTATTAATCCGGAAGACAAACTGGTGAAAGATGGAAAGATGGAAAAACATATTCTGCGCGAAATCTTCAGCGATTATCTTCCTGAAGAGGTGTTGTGGAGGCAAAAAGAGCAGTTTTCCGATGGGGTGGGTTACAACTGGATTGACACGTTGAAAGAAGTTGCTGCCAAACGGGTAACAGACCTGGAACTTGAAAAGGCAGCTTATCGTTTCCCCATCAACACGCCCCCAACTAAAGAAGCTTATTATTACCGGACCATTTTTAATAACTTTTTTCCCGGTGATCAGGCTGCCAAATGTGTTCCGGGAGGTAAATCGGTTGCGTGCAGTACTCCGGAGGCCCTGATGTGGGATAATTCGCTGAATAATGTGATTGACCCCTCCGGCCGGGCGGTTCAACAGGTTCATAAAAAATCTTACTAAGATTTAAAGAATAAGAATCCAAGGCCGGAAACAAAGAGTTTTCGGCCTTTTTAATAAAAACAAAAACAACAGAGTAATAAAAAATTTATTTTGGGAAAAGGTGAAATCGAAAAATAACGAACTTTACAGATTGAATAATCCCTTTTCTACGAAAAGATTTCAAAAATAAAAAGCCATGCGAACACTAAAAAAAGCAAATCGGAAATTGGGTGAAGATGCCCTTGACTTTATTGATCTTTATCTCGCTTTACAGCCGAAAGCAGAAAATTTTCTGCCTTCCCATTATATGGATTTACTGAAGAATTTTTACCGACTTTGTTATGAGGAACCCGACGATCCGCTCTATCAGCAAAAGGAAATTTACCGTGAACTGCTGGTATTAAAAGAAGCTTTCCAATCATACGGAGATGTTTCGCTTATGTTGTTTCCTCACGAAGAGTCTAAAGCTTTTCAGTATCGTTCCAGGTTAAATCGCTTTCGCAACAGGCTGATAAACCTTATGGATACCGAACTCATCAATGATGAAAAACAGGAAGAAGCACGGAAAGTACTGGGATTTCAGGATTTTTCAATGGGCACGCCTCCGTTTACCCGGGCCAATTTAAAATTTCGTTTCAGCATCCTGCTTGGCGAAGAAGTTACCGTGCTTCGCCGTTTCCGGGAAGTACTTGGAATTTATGATGACCGGGAAAAATTACAGTGGAATTATCTGATGGATGTACTGGAACAAATGGTGGTTCAAAGCGCCCATTATACTACCGGAGCAGAAAAAAAAGACTTTTTGGAAAGAATGTCGCAAAACACTTATTTTAAAGGGCTTAACGGTTTATTGACAACCGTTGTAAGCGGCAGCCCCGATACGACCATCAGCCTGCTGAAAGAGGAACTTTTTCACCCAAAACAAGTGGTCGTGGTTGATTATGAAAATGAGGAGCAGCTCTTTCAAAAAATTCAGGAAAATAATACTGCTGTTTTTGCCATTAAAGTGCAATCGATTATACACAATCCTTTTGGCAATTCCAAATGGTTTCCATACCTGACGCGGATGATTTTTGTGGATAATTCGCCCATGGCTTTACGGACAAATATCAGCCTGGTTTATTGTTTCCACAACAAGATTATCCAAAGTCTCAATAAAGTGCATACCAAAAAACTCGGGGCTTTGGCCAACAGCCAAATGAACCTGCGACTAATTCTCGAAAAGGTGAGTCTGACCAACCTGCAGAAGTTCAAATCGCGCATGGATAAGAAAATCGTTTCGTACGAAACGGAATTGAATCAGCTTAAAAAAGAACAACTTGGCGTAACGGATAATCCGGAGAAAAATCTGAGTCTTTTCAAATTTGATGAATTCTCACGGCAGATTATCAAAGATAAATACACGCTGGAAAAGCTCAGTAACTATTTAGATCTCATAATTCGTTGTGCCGATGGCTCCCGGCAAAAAATGCTGAATAAGACACTTATTGATGCTTTTGAAGAACGGACATTAAAATATTTTTACTCCGGAACCAAAAAGCTATACATTGCCACCGTGGTAGAAGGCGGCGGCAGAAACCAAATCAAAACGTATGGTGACTTTTTGCTTCAGCGAAAGCTAAAACCTATCAATAAAGAAATTATTGAACGCTGCCGCGTCATCCTCAATCTCTATCCCGACACCTATCAGCGTACGCTAAAAAATCATTTTCATAAAAATTTCGGTATCAACCTGTTTCTCGAAAAATACAAACAGTACCTTATCAAAGTTGAAAATGAATCTGATAATGAAGGTAGATTGAAAAATGTGCTTATCGACCTCGGAATTCTGGAAAAATACAATACGCTTACGTCCGCAGAACAGCGCATCATCAAAGAGTTTATCAGCAACCTTACCAATCTGAAGAAGACCTCCATTTCGGATGATGTGCAAATGATTATCCGCGACGTGCTTTTTGGCAAAGAAGACAAGGTGCTGAAACCCTATATCCTTTTCAACAAATACTCCTCCTGGGAATACCTTGATCTGTTTTCCACCGACCGTTTCGACATAAATCCTTTCGACCTCGAGATAGGCGTTACACCCGAAGGAAGAATAGATTTTGACCGGTTAACCCTCCGGCTCGAACGTATGAAAAATACTTTTCAAATTTTTGATGAAACCGGAAATATCTGGGATCGTTTTTGTGAAAACCTGACCATTGTCATCAACGACCCGGCCAACCCTTCCGGCTATTCCGATTTTAACAATCCGGCTTTGTTGAGTTTTATTAAATTTGTAAGCGCCAGCAAGATAACCCTGTTTCTAGATGAGGCTTATAACGATACGGTTAAAACCAAAGATCCTGCCGAGCCCAAGTGGCGTACCATATCGCGTTATGTCATGGATAATCTGAATCAGAAATACGCCCGGCTGAACATGGTTTCATCTATTTCTACTACTAAAAATCTTGGCGCAACCGGCGATAGATTGGGTGCAATTGTGGCCACCCCCGCGAAAAAGGAAGTTATTGAATTTGCCCGCAAAAACAACAACAAAGAAACCGGAAATACCAACTCATTGTATATGCTTGTGAATATTCTGGAAGCCGCCCAGCAGGCCAAACGTATTAAAAACGACCTCGAAGAAAAAATGCCGCAAAACGCTTCACGGCATAAAATAAAACGGCTCATCGAACAGTACATCATAAACACCAGTGCCGAACAATCCGACTACAGAAACAGAAAAAGAAGCGACGGCAGCCTGAAAATGGTCTTTGAAGGCAGTCCGCTACACATCTTTCTGCTAAACGAAATGGTTTCTATTGACAAGCTCAACATGCTGGAACTTCCCGATGATTTTAAATACAAAGACGAACCCTTTTTTGCTTATTACCAAAAGCAACTCGTAGGTGCCCTCAACGGATTCCGTGTGAATAAAAACTTCCGTAACGAATCGCTGAAACGATTAGATCTTGCCAAAGAAACAGCTACCGAACTCTTAGATGGGGAAGGGGGAAAATATGCACGACTTGTGGCTTCTGATGGCTCTTTCCTGCTCAACATTCAGTTAAATTATTTTTTCTCTTTTCAGGATTTGGAAAAATTTACCCAAAAGCTGGCCGAACAACGTGGTATTGCTGTGATTCCTTACCAGACAGGGTTCCTGCGATTTTCGCTTGGCGGCTATCTTGAAGGAACAACAGCTTCTTATGATGTTTTTCGCAAAGAGATAAAAAATGCCCTGGAAATTGTCCTTAAATACTGGAAACTTTTTTTTGAAGCTAAAAATGATGAAAAGAACAAGGGTCGCAGTACTGATGATTTGTTAGAAGAGATTTTCTCTTTACCCTCCGAACGGGCTTTCATTGACCACGTTTTGGACGACTTTTACCTGATACGCAATCTTCAAAAGAAGCCTTTCCAAAGCCTGCTTATCGATAATCGGTGGACGCTTTACCATGCCTCTCCATCCGTCAGTGGTGTAAGCATCCATTCTATTGACGATTCACAAAATGCAGTCATCGAATTTACCGAAGAATCGGGACACTGCTCCAGCCTGTCCGAATTCATTCAAAGCAAGGCATTTACCTCGGTTTATGAAAACCTTTTACCTCAGGTTTATTCCAAAATACCGGCTATAAAGCACCGCCCTTTCAGTCAGGTGTTGGCGCATTTTGGCAAGCCCACTTTGTTGAAATATATAACCAACAAATTAAACTATGAACCCAACTATTATGTGCTCGATGCCCCCGACGAAGACCTGATTATGGCCGAAATTCTACTGGAAATGGAACGGCTTTTATTTTCGCCGGGTAAAACCAAAATTATGGCCGTCATAAGCAGTGGAAACCACCATTCTGATGTTGCCCGCATGGAAGGAACCAACCAACTGCTTCGCAAATATATCAGGGAGCTAATGCTACATTTTAACCTTCCTTTCGAAAACGACCCCCCGGCGCCTTCCATGTTGGAACTGATACATAGCATTTTGGATAATTTTACAGAAATTATCGGGATCAGCCTGAACAGCATCGATTTAAATCACTCGTTGAAATTCTTTAGCGATGCTCTTTACCAAAATATAGCAAATGAGGACTTATCTCTGGGGAAAAAACTTTTCGGCGACATAAACCGACGCATTCACGAGAAGGTTAATTCACCTGAGTTTACCGCGGCCCAACGTATTGCCTATCTCTATCTGCTTACTGAAAAAAGTCATTTTAAAACCAATCTTATAGGAATATTCCGTTCTTTCCAGCAACAAACAGTCAAGTTGAAGTTAAAGGAGAGGAAAACGGAATCGCTAATTAACGACTTTCTATATGAAGCCCTGCCGGGTGAATGGCATTTGCTTTGGGAAGAAGTTTCGGAAAACGGAAACAAAAAAGTCCCTGCGGAAAACCTGCATCAGGAAATCCGTTGGTTTGTTCTCTTCCTCATTCAATTGATAAATAATACCAAGTCCAATGAGCACTATTATCCTTATGTACATACGGTTATGCGCCTGTCCGAAGCAGTTTTTCTGAAACAAAATTCTGCTATTAACGAAATGATACAGCACGGCATAAGTGTTTACGAACATTTTGATATAAAACAACATACGCTGGTTAAAAACCATGAGACTCATCTCGAATGGATTCCGCGTATGCTTTCGCAATGTGGTGTTATCGGTACGGAGCAAAATGTGCAAACCCACACACGCATTGCAACTGATTCTAAAAAACGGGAATTTGCTTACTATCGCCTGGACCGCCTCCACGGTGAAAAGAATAAACAGGAAAAGATAGCCGCATTGGCGCAAAAAAATTCTAACGAATATATTAAGGTGTTGGATACACGCCCCATGCCTTCATTTTTCCTGAATCGTCTCGAGCAATTTATCGGAAACATGGATGCCGGCGACTATCGTTGTAAGATTTTTAACGGCGGGCTGGTGAACGAGCTTTTTGTTTTTCATAAATCCTACACAAAATATTTTACTGATAACTTTCGGCTGATGAAAAAGCAGGAAGTATCACTTGAGGATATCCGACAATTTGTTCCGGATACCATTTGTTTTTACGGTTTTCCCGAAAAGCTTATCTCTTTTCCGCAGATCGGTTATTTTGATATTCCCGGTCCACGGGGAAACATCAAAGCCATCGTTGCGCCACTCCGAAAAGAAGTGGATTATTTCGGCAACATCAAAAAGCCTCGTCTGACGGTAATGAATGAGAAAATAAAAGAGTTGGGTGGTATTCCCATTCACGGCTCTATGTTTGCCGTAGAAGAAGACGACGGGGCTGTTTTTGTGGTACAAATTAGTGGTGACAGCGGCGTAGGCAAGTCGGAAATGCTGGCTGCCATGATGCTGAAATGGATGATGAAAAATCTTACCGGCGTTCGTTCGCTTAAAATGATTGCCGGTGACATGCTCCATCTTTTTCCCGACAAGGAAGGCAACCTTTACGGTATCGGTACCGAAGAAGGCGACTTCAGTCGCGTTACCGACTTCGATCCGGATTACATCAAATTCTATTACACCCTCTTCGAGAGCGCTTCCGATTCCAATGTGGAAGATCTGAACTCAAGAAGTACAATTAGCGGGTTGTGTGATGTGAGCATGCCTTATAAAATAGATATTATGCTTACTGCCAGTAATTTCGCCAGAGAAGAGGCGGGAATTACGCGCTATGAAAATCCCGAAAACTTCATCCTGTACCGCAATTCGCACGGCGAGCGCAAAGAGAAAGCCACCAGCGGCGATAATCCGAATTTCCAGCGGACTTTGCTTCGTTATACCGGCGACAAAAATATTGTGGAGGTAATGGACCGCCACGGCGCTTACATCGACGATGTGCTTGATTGGGAATACGATAATTATACCGGACATTCTTACCTATGCTCGTCCTATAAAATGATTGACGAGATAAACCTTGAAGAAATGGTAAACAAAATCTTCATGGATAAGAAATTCTGTGAAGGGGACAAAGAGTGGACAATATCGGGAGTTGATTTCGATATCATTAAAAACCGTTTTGTAGCCGCTGTTGTTTCGGAAGACGAAGAAAAACAACAAATCATCGATCGTAACTTGTTTAATACGCTGTTTGATTCACTGGCCAGCACCCCGGCAGGACAGCCGTTTGTGGCCGAAGAAGGGGAATTCGAAAGCAAAAAATACCTTATTGAAGCACTGAAAGCCGGCAAAGGCAAAAAAGTTCAGCTTGGCATCCTCTCCACCGACATTGGCCGGAAAGGGAAGGAGATAACCGGTCCGCAGATTGCCGCTGAAGACATGCGCCGCCTGATTCGCGAAGTACGAAATAAACGACCCGACATCAATGAAAATAAAAACAGGGTTAAAAACCTGATAAAAGAAAAATATGCAGAGTTGTTTAATCCGCATGAAAGTAATGCTGAAATCGACCGGTACAATTTCTGGCTGTGGCAAATGGAACAAATGCGAAAAGCCGAACTGGTACGTATCGATCATCCCGATGAGGAAATCGACCTGTCAAACCTAAAAATACGTCTTGACAGCACCAGAGAATTCCAGCCACTGCTGGTAACTCCCAACATGAACATGGAAATATCGGCCATGAGCGAAACCTATCAACAACTGTTGCATTTGCCCCATATTAATGATATGGTTGAAGTATTTAAAAGTTTCCAGGATAAGGTTTTTGTAGCCGATAACTACGCTTGGGAAACACAGGTAAATAACGTCATCCTGCAATTACTGATGTTGAATCGCCACATCCTGACCGACGACCTGACCAAGGGGATGCTGATGCACAAGGTGGACCGCGAAACACTCGCCGCCGCCAAAAAGGCAGCGCTGTATATGCTCAAAGGCAAATAAAAACGGGCTCAACTTATCGCTGACAAGGCTTGCGAGTTTTGAGTATCAGGAGTCCCGATGTAGCTTTTGTAAGGTTTTTACTTTAAAAACCAACAAAAAGCACAATCGGGATGACTGGTATGAAAAACGAGTATAACGAAGTTAGCGGACTTTATAGACAGACTCTAACCAAGCCGTTACCGCGAAATCTCCACAATCTCAAACTGAATATTTCCGGCCGGAACGGCAATTTCCACAATATCCCCTACTGATTTACCCAGCAATCCTTTGGCGATAGGAGCGTTGACAGAAAGTTTTCCGGTTTTCAAATCGGCTTCTTTTTCAGGCACCAGAATATAACACATGGTAGCGCCATTTTTCAGGTTTTTGATTTTTACATTAGATAAAATCAATACTTTAGAGCTGTCCATTTTTGATTCATCGATGATGCGGGCGTTGCCGATAATATCCCGAAGCTTCGAAATTTTCAGCTCCAGCAATCCCTGTGCATCTTTGGCAGCATCGTATTCTGCATTTTCCGAAAGGTCACCTTTGTCGCGTGCTTCGGCAATAGCTTCGGATATTTTTCTTCGCTCTACACGTGTGAGATGATCCAGTTCATCGCGTAATTTTTGCAGCCCTTCTTCTGTATAATATTTTGCTTCTGCCATAGTGTAATAATTTTAGTTTCAACCATTAAAAAGATAAAAGACCCCAAACCAATGAAGGGGTCTTTTCCCGATGCAAAGATATTAATAATACCAAATAGATTTCAAAATGCAATGAAAAAGATGAGTAATGCGGGTTAAGAACGAAGCAGATAGGTTATTTCGTACAGCCTTTTGGCGGTCTTAACAAAGCCGGTTATTCATAAGGCCGGCGTAAGATTTCCGAATAAATGATAGCTTTTTTTATGTTGATTTTCCGGACTTTGCGTCTCGAAGATTTTTCTGTCGGTTCTTCACAAACGGTTATGTTGTGAACGTTTTCTTCAAAAACAACGGGCTTTTCCGGTTCAGCTATTGTTTTTTTCGGAACCTCTTCCTCCACGTCTTCGATAATATCTTCAGCGATATCTTTTTCTGAGAGAAATGTTCCCATGATACTTTCGAGTCCGGAAGAGGTAGATGGTGAAGAAATTTTCTCTGTTTTCTCTTCTCTGGCTTTATCTTTCCCCTTGTAAATGAAAAAGGCTATCCACAGGAATCCAAGCAAAATATAAATCCAACTGTCCGTGCCTGCGTGAAACATCATAATTCTTTTTTTGAAAAAGTAAAATTACTTAAAATTAAGGAAACAAAAGAGTGTAAAACATAACAAATCGAAAATAACGGATTATTTCCGGATTACTTCGTTTAATTGTTTCAGTCCCACCACTTCTAACACCGAATAAAAAATATAGTAAACAAAAAACGTAATGATAAAAGAAACGGCATCTGCTTTGTTCAGAAAAGCATATGCCAGAATAAACAGCGAGAAAATCACTAGTTTCAGAAAATTAATTATCATGTAAGTATTGGCAAAACGGCTGATTTTCTTCGTCATGCTTTTGGCTGTAATGTGAAACGCTGCCCAGGAAAAAAGAAACATAAAAACCAGAATATAGGGATAGGAAGCGGTTACGTGGATGTCCGGAAACAGCAGGCTGAATACAAAAGTGAACAGGCCGAGTAACAGTGTGAGAATCCCCAGCCGGAGCGTGAATTGAGAAATTGATTTTTTCATAGGTTTATTGGTGTTTAAAAAATTCGCGTATCCCGTAAAGAATGGATAGCACAATAGCTACAAGGGTAAGCACGACAGTAAAGACCGGAAAATGCCACTGTAACCATTTATCTATCTCTCTTCCGCCAAAGGCTCCGGCAAACACAATAACAGCCATCTGCAAGCCCAGGGCAGAATAAACAGCATAAAATTTCAGTGGGCTTTTTTTATCCTTTTTTTCCTTCATTTTTGATTTTGCCCGTTTCCATACCAGCCATTTTACAGTTTCCGGTAAACCGGGCTCCAATTTCGATAGAAATTTTTGATGTGGTTACATCTCCCGTAAAAACAGCCGTTGTTTTGAAAACGGTTAATTCCTTAACCTCCATGGTGGCATTTACTTTTCCGGAGATGTCGGTATTTTTGCAGTGAATTTCTCCATCCACAACACCATCTTTTCCGATAACCACTTTCCCTTTTGCGTTTATTTTACCCGAAAGAGAGCCATCAATACGTACATCGCCATCCGACTCTATCTCGCCAGTTATTTTGGTCCCGAAGGAAACAATGTTCGGAACCTGTAATTCACCGTTACCGTTGCCATTAGAATATTTTTTCATCTGTTTATTATTTATAGTATTCATCAAAAAACTGTTGATAAATCTTCATGTTTTTCTCTTTGTAAAATAAAGGATAATTTTTATCCGAAATGACAAATAAATGATAATTTCGTTTTTGGATGCCTGAAAAGACATAAGGATCTTTGGATAGGACCTTATAATATACCATGGCATCTTGTTGGCTTACAAACTGTTTTACAAGCAATAAGTTGTAATTGTTATTCAATATGAGGCTGCTAATTTGTAGTGGCTGTTGCCTGAAATACTTCTCGTTAAAGTCGGAAAGACGTATTTCCAAAGCACGAGTGTTAACTATTCTCCGGTTGGTTACAAGCAAAATATATTGTGGAGCATTGCTGTTGTAAACAAAAGCGCCGATATTTTTTTGCCTGTTTTGGGCAGCAAGTAATGCCTGCTGTTCCTTTTCGCTGATACCGATACCATATTCCATTTGCAACATCCTGACAATAGCCTTCGCTCGTTCTGCCAGCGGATGATGTGGATATTTTGCAATAAATTGTTGCAAAGCCTGGTATAGTGTATCCGAAACCTCAACTTTTCCCAGCGAAAGTGCCCGTAGATACATAAACTGTGGTCCGACTGCCGTGTCGTTGGGATATTCTTCCAGCGCCCGGTTGGCATAAGCTATCACTCTGTAATACTGCTCGTGCCCGAATGCCTCATAGGTACGACTGTAAAGTTTTTCCGCTTCGTTGTGCTTATTTTCAAGTTTCTTGTAATAATCGGGGTCATTCAAAACTTTGGTATAAAGACTTCCCGGATAACGCTCTAAGATAAGCCTTTTGTAATGCATGGATTTGTCGGTTTTTCCCAGTCCGGCATAAATGTTATACAAATAATACCAGTTTTGCAGCCGGTATTGGTTACCGGGATATTTTGCCTGAAGTGCCAAATAGGTTTTCAGGGCATCTGTGGTATCGTTCAGTTCCTCGAGATACAAAAAGCCCAGCTTATTGTAATTATCTACAATAAGCGAGTCGGAGTGCTGAAAATCTTTTGCCGTTTTGGGAAGCCCTTTCAGATAATACGCCCTCGTTTCGGGCCCGGTAAGTTTGGGCTTGCCGGGTCTGGCATTGGATTCGCCCGTTTGCGTACCAACCTCGTTTTCAACTGTGATACCGGTATTGGCCATGATGGTGTGTTTGTTGCTCAAAAACCAAAGATCTTCTAACTTTCGCTGTCCCCAGTGTCTCCGGAATTCGTTAAACCCCTGCGACAAAGCAGTACTATTGTAAAAATACCATCCTCCCCGGCGGCCCGACTTGCCACTCACGGGAGTACCGCCGCCGCTTCCAGTAAACCGTCCGGAAGCCAAATTCTCCATCCTGATTTCTGCGGCTTTTTTATTCGCTGCCAACACTGTTTTGTAGTCTGCTATTTTTTTATTAATAAGGGCGTATAGCTGTGCTGTATCCATCCGGGCAAGCCGTTGCAGACTGTCTTGTGTGTGAATTGATTGCAGATTTTGCACTAATTGCGAAAGTACCTGCGACTTGTTTTTGATTTGTGCGTATTGTGGATAGTCTTTCGGAAGGAACCGAACAGCCGTATCGTAATAGTCCTGTGCCGGAACATAATTGCCGTGTTGGAAATAATCTTCAGCAAGTTTCAGCGATGCTGTTGACTTTTGGTAATCATTATCTTTGCTGTTGCTGACCGAAAGTCTGAGATAATGTACCATGAGGCTGTCGTTTTTATTCTTTTCGGCTACCTCGGCCAGAGCATAATAAATTTGATCACGATAAACCTTATACTGGTTTTTGCCGGCCATTTTTTCCAGCGTTTTCACGATATATTTGCCATCATCACGGGTAGCATCATAACATCTGGCAAGATTTAACCGCGCTTCAAAATCCATTTGAAACGGCGGATTACGTTTCATAACTTTGGTAAAATAAACGCCTGCCTGTTGCAGATAGCCTTCTCTTCTGTTTATTTGTCCCATGATAAAATAAATGCGGCTCAGAAGGTCTTTGTTGTGGGTAACGTCAATGCTTTTTTCGAGATAAGGATATGCCGCCGACTGGTTGCCCTCGGCAAGATACAGGTCGGCATATACCTCCGGTAGTGTATTCTTTATCTCATAAGGAAATCTTTTTTCGTTTTGCTCACTGCTAAGCAGGCTCAGGGCAGCCTCAGCTTTTCCGTAATCCTTCATTTCAATGTATGTTTTTGCCAGCCACAAAGTTCCGAGGTAATGAATAGGGAGGTAATTGTACTTTTTCTGTACAAAATCAAAAACCCTTCGTGCACCCGTAAAATCGTGTTTGTAAAAAAACGCCTGTCCCATCATAAGATAGCTCTCGGTTACCCATTTTACTTTTTCTTTCCCATCGAAAACCATAGAATGGTTTTGAATGGTCATGGCTGCCTTTTTGATGGTCATTTCCATCCGCAACGCCATCTGTCTGGCCGTTTTTTTATTCCCATAGTTGTAAACCCGCAAAATTTTGGCATAGTTGTCTTTGGCATTATTCCGCAGATAATCCGCTCCGGCCATTAAGTTTTGCTCTCCGTTCCAATAGACATTATAATGACTCGTAAGGTTATGATAAGCACGTGCCATAACCGTATTTCTTCTGGTCGAACAGGACGAAAGGCTCATCCCCAAGCCGAACAAAACAAGCACAAAAAAAATGCTATTGGCTTTTTTAATCTTCAACGTGTTATTTCCTTAAATAACTGAAATTTTTACAAAATATTTTTACGCTTCGCAAAATTAATGATTTATCTTTTCTTTTGCCGGACCACCGGCATCCCGACAAAAAATTCTTGTGTGTGTTTTTGGGTCTGGCCTCAGACCAGACGCTTTCTGTTATAGCCGCCTCAGGTCTGTTTAGCATCTGTAACAGGTGCGTTGGTCATAAAAGTATTTTTCAGATTTTTATATTTTTACAAAAAATAATTTGTGTTATGATATCCAATATTTCAAAACGGTGGGCTCTTCTTGCAGCCAATGGTGTTATTGCTATCATTTTTGGTGCACTCGCTATTTTTGTGCCCG
>CAZRAW010000050.1:0-15674 GCA_964598065.1 uncultured Lentimicrobiaceae bacterium | reverse complement strand
TCACGCAGGGGGTCGCGGGTTCGAGTCCCGTCCGGACCGCAGAAAGCGCCTCAAGAGGGCGCTTTTTTTGTCTATGGAAGAATATTACGTTTACATTATCCATTCTCAACGAAAGGATATCTTTTACAAGGGATACACACAGTATCCTGAAAAAAGACTTTTTGAACACAATAACGGTCTGAGCAGATATACAAAAGGGAAAGTCCTTTGGAAATCGATCTGTCTCGAAAAATTCAAGACAAAAATGGAAGCGCTTAAATATGAAAACACGAATTAAATAATAAGTCTGCCTGCTGAAATGTCCAAAGGAGAAATAAAAAATACGGGCGAAACCCGGAACAATCGCTGCGTTGGATAAAAGCTAAAACTGTCCGGAAAGTTATTGAGGGGTCGTATTGTAAACAAGGCAGGTGTTCAATCGGTTTACTCCTGTACCCGTGGCGGCAACATTTTGGTGGATAAATTTTGGGTTGGGTCGTTCAGGTTTGTTCCTTTTACCTGGAGAAAGAAAATGAGCAGTCCGGCAGCAGTGGCCAATCCCGCAAAATAAAAAATATAAACAATTCCAATGGTTTGCATAAGCAACCCGGATATTAAAGGAGAAACAACCATGCCGGCATAAAGAGGTGTCATGAACAAACCTGTCGAAGCCCCCATTCCGTATTTTCTCCCCACCATAGTGTTAATGGCAGACGTTGCCGGTATGCCCATTGCTCTTCCGATTCCCCACAAAATGTTCAGCAACAAAAGCAGGAAAAAGTTGCCTGTTTGCGGAATGAGCATCAAGCTTATAATGCTCAACGATCCACCAATGAGAATGAGCTTACTTTTGGAGATTTTGTCTGCCATTTTTCCGAAAGGAATTTGAAGAAAAGATAAAAACAGGATGTTTACCGTAAGCATTATTCCTACCTGAGTAGGTTTTATCCCAAAAGAAAAAGCATAAATGGATAAAAAAGACAGGAGAGAACCCCGTCCCAAAGCGGAAACAAAGCGAAAAGTCAGCAGGCCTCTCATAACTTTTAACTTCAGAATAGTCTTAAAGGAAGATTGTTTTATTTGCTTTTGTTTACCGGTAAAGGAATCTCCTTCGGGAAGAAAAAACAAAGCCAGAAGGAATACCAGACCCGTAATTCCGGAGAGGGCATAAAAGGCTGAATCAATTCCGTAGGCATCATTCAGCACACCCCCCAACAATGGCCCCATACCCAATCCCAAAAAACGGGATACATTAAAATTTCCCATGTATTTTCCCTCTTCTCCCCTGGGAGAAATATCTCCGATAAAAGCCATAATAATGGGAAGTGTCATGGCAGAAGCAAAGCCCTGAAAAAAGCGGACAAGGGAAAGTAAAAATTCGTTAGTGGCAAAAACGTAACCGAGTGAGAAAATGCTGTAAAGAAGCAACCCCAGGGCAATAATTTTTTTCCTTCCTTTTTTGTCTGAAATTTTACCGATTAAGGGAACCAATAACAATCGCGAAAGGGAATATGAGCCGAAAATGATCCCGAGCCAAATGCCCGAAGCGCCCATGTTTTTTGCATAAAGCGGCATGAGCGGAGCAATAATTCCCATTCCCAGCATTACGCCAAATGCTGCTAACGATAAAACAAAAAAGGTTCTTTTTTTAAACAAACCACTTAATTTTTTTCAAAGGTGAAGTTTTTTTTGCCAACACAGGTAAATTAAAAAGTCTATATCTGCAAAAGAAATTATTTCAATGTCTAATTTAAATATTCATGATATGGAGAGAACTGCTTAAAAGTCAGGTTTCAGTACCGGTGAAATTGTCGGAACATCAACTGGTACTGTTGTACGGAAAAACTGCAAGGATAAGTAAAGTAAAGTAAAGTAAAGCTATTCCAACTGGCGCACAAATATTTCGCGTGCCTCGCCGATATTAAAGGCATGATAATATTTTTGCCTATGGTCAACGTCAGAAAAGAATAAGCTTTATAATGAACTAAAAAAATTGAAGAAAATTGAGGTACGCATTACAAGTACACGTCTGTGAAGTGTCTTGCCCACGTAATTCGACACAAAAAATTACTCTTCCGGACAGGAATCCTTGTTGGTAAAATAAGCCAGTTTCTCCAGCTTGCTAATCATATCATAATTTTCCACATGAATTTCTTTTGGCATTTTAAGTTGCACAGAAGTGAAATTCAATATCCCTTTTACTCCCGAGTCAATAATGATTTTTGAAATATCACCGGCAAAAGAGGAAGGCACTGCCAAAACAGACAGCTCAATATTTTCCCTTCGCATAATTTCCTTCATTCGTGAAATATTATAGCATTTCACATCAGGAAACTGCATACCCGGTGCCTTACCTATGCGGAAAGTTGCAGCCACCTGTAGCATGGTATCCTGATGATTAAAATAGTCGGCTACAGCCCGGCCCAAATCTCCAACACCCACAAAAGCAACTTTCTGTACATAAACACAGTCGATGGCATGTCCGATACTTTTGATAAGTTTCGAAATATCGTAGCCTTTGTGAATATCGCCGGAAAAGCCGATGAGCATAAGATCGCGCCGCACATGAGCCGGATTAATTTTCAGCAAATAAGCCAGCTGGTGCGAATGGATATATATTTTTTCTTCCGTCTTTAAATTAAGAAGCGTTCGTCGGTAATTACTCAACCGTTCTACCGTGTTGCCAGGTAAATTTTTTATCATTGGAGTATGTATTCGTTTTTCGGTTTAATTCAGGGATGCAATTTATAAATAATTCCTGTATTAAGCTTAAGAATTTTGTCTTACTTTATATTGATTTGAGGATTGGAAAAATACGGAGCCGGGCCAAGATAAAATCCAGGCTTAAAAATAAGAGTTCGTATTTCCATAAACTGATAAACCATGATGAAAATGTTCTGAGACCGAAGTGCATTTTCCGGTTAACACATTTGTCAAACAAGGTAGCATTTATCCGGTAAGCAACGGTTTTCAGTGAGGCTGTTTTAAGCAGCTTCAGTCAACAAAAAAATCCGGGATGTAAGCATCTTTCTATCAATAAATTTTCGTATATTGCACCGTAAATCAATATAAAACAAATCATGAAAAAATACATCTCGTTATCTGTAAAATGCCCCTTTTGCGGAAAATCGCTCATGGATAGTGAAGAACTCATTAACGAGGAACCTTCCATCAAGCTGAATATTCAAACACGGGAAAACAGAGGAATTATTCATCTGTGTTCCATTTACGAATGTTTTGATTATAAAACAGAGGTGACTCTTACCGAAAAGGAGGTTGTGGAATTTACCTGTCCGCATTGCAATAAGGAATTGAATACTAAAGAGACGTGTCGCCTTTGCCATGCGCCTATGGTTTCATTGCTTCTTAAAACAGGCGGAAGAGTAAGTCTCTGCTCGCGAACAGGATGTGCCAATCACTATGTAGCTTTTGAGGATTTATCCACAGAGCTGCAAAAATTTTATGAAAAGTATGAGATTTAGCAAATTCGGGGTAATTGCTGCCCCGAAAGCATTTCAATCATCCTTTTGCCGCCAACCGATGTGTTGAGCCAGGCTTTTCCGGGATGCTCACCGGTTATCTCGCCAATAACGGCAGCTTGTTTACCCAGTGGGTTAGCGTGCATGGTTTCGACGATCCGGTCTGCATCTTCTACCGGGACCACCATAATTACCTTTCCTTCATTGGCTACATAAAGCGGGTCGAAACCCAGCAATTCACACATTCCCCTCACAGCATCTTTCGGCACAAGTTTATCCTCATTTATCTGAATGCCAAAATCCTTTTTCCGCACCAGCTCGGACAACACCGTTCCGAGTCCTCCGCGGGTAGCATCGCGCATAAAGCGAATATTTTCCGAAACTTCCAAAGCTTCTGCTATAAGTCCGTTCAAACAGGCACAATCCGACAAAACAGACGTTGAGATATTCAGATCATTTCGTGCCGCCATGATGGCCATGCCGTGCTCGGCAATTCCGCCGTTGATAATGATTTTATCGCCTGCTTTAATGTTCTTTCCGGAACTGATATCCAACAAATTATCGTCTATCTCCCCCACTCCGCTGGTATTGATGAAAATTTTGTCGCACTTCCCTTTCTCCACTACTTTCGTATCGCCGGTAGCGATGAGAACACCGGCCTTTTCGGCTTCTTCCGACATGCTTCTCACAATCTTTTCCAGTTCATTAAGCGGAAATCCTTCTTCAAGAACAAATCCCACGCTCAGGTATTTGGGAACGGCTCCGGAAACGGCCAAATCATTCACTGTGCCGGCAATAGCAAGTTTACCAATATTTCCACCGGGGAAAAAAACGGGATCCACCACAAACGAATCGGTAGTAAATGCCAGATTTTGCCCATGTAACTTCAGAAGCGCCGAATCGCCCTGCTCGTGCAGGATGGGATTGTCGAAATAGCGAACAAACAAACTTTCAATTAATTCGTGGGTCATGCTGCCGCCGCTTCCGTGTCCCATTAATATTTTATCGTCTTTCATGATTTTTATTTTTTTACCTTAACGATTGTATAAATAATATGCCTGGCAGGCTCCTTCGCTGGACACCATGCAGCTTCCCACCGGGTCGCGAGGCGTACAGACTTTGCCAAACAGGCGGCAGTCTTTCGGTTTTTTTAATCCTTTCAGCACCTCTCCGCAAATACATCCTTTTGGCTCGCGCAAAGGCACCATCCCGTCGGCGCTGATGTTTACTTCCGCATCGTAGGCAGAATATTTGGGCCTTAATTTCAAACCGCTCTCTTTTAGGATTCCCAAACCACGCCACCAGTCATCGGCAGGTTCGAAAACTTCATTCATCATCTGCTGTGCTTTTATATTTCCCTCCGGTTTTACTACTCGTTTATACTGAATTTCCACACGGGCATTTCCGGTTTCAATTTGTTTTATCAACATCAAAATCGACTGCATAAGATCTACCGGTTCAAACCCACTGATAACTACGCCAAGCCCGTATCTGGCAGGAATTTCTTCATAGATTTTCATTCCGGTTATGGTACTCACATGGCCGGGACCGATGTAACCGTTAATCTTAACGCCTTCGTCAATCAGTGCAGACATGGCAGGTGGCATAACTTTGTGAGCGCTGAACATAAAGAAGTTAGTTAGCTTTTCTCTGTATGCCTGCAAGACCGCTACTGCTGATCCGGGCGCTGTGGTTTCAAAACCTATACCAAGAAAGACTATTTTTTTCTGCGGATGCTCACGGGCTATCTGCAATGCGTCCATAACAGAATAAACCACCCGGATTTGTGCTCCGCCGGCATGCTCTTTTTCCAGGGAACTTTCCGAACCGGGAACGCGAATCAGGTCGCCATAAGTAGCAATAATCACATCCTTTTGTTGACTGTATGCTATCGCTTTGTCGATATAAGAACGACTTGTTACACATACCGGACATCCCGGACCCGATATCAGCTCAACAGTGCCGGGTAACAGCGCCGGGATACCGAATTTTTGTATTGACATGGTATGGCCACCGCACACCTCCATGAGTTTAACCGGTTGTGTGGAAGCTTTCCTAATCTCCCGTGCAAGCGCCTGCACCACTTTCCTGTCTCTGAATTCATCAATATATTTCATATCAGCCTTTGGTTTTTTTCATTTTCTTCACGGTCCATTTCTTCATTGAGCTTTTTAAAATCTGCGAAAGTCTCCAAACTTGCCTCCGCCTCCTCTTCATCCAGTTTCTGAATAGCAAAGCCGGTATGAATCAACACATAATCACCCGGTTTCAGTTCCTCCACTGACAACATCATTAAATTGGCTTCATACGTTGAACCTCCCACAGAACAGACCGCTGTCTCTCCATGAATTTTTTCAATTTTTGCCGGAATACTTAAGCACATATTTTTTTGTTTTATTGATTATTTATATGACTATCACTGTTGTTTACTTCTTGTTTTTACTATTTTCCCGGTCTCCCGCCTCCGGGCTGCAATAGCAAGTTGTCCCAACGCTATACCACCATCGTTTGAGGGAACCTGCTCGTGGCTGTAAACTTCAAAGCCCTTTTTGCGCAGCAAAATTTCTGTATTTTTTAACAGGATTTTATTTTGAAAACTACCCCCTGAAAGTACTACTTTTTTCAAACCCGTTGTCGCCGACAGTTTTTCCACAGCCTTTTCGATAACCTCCACAACCGTGTTATGGAACTTTGCAGAAATTACAGACAAGGGTTTCCCGTTTTCCAGGTCTTCTATCAAACCTGCGAACATTGGTTTAAAAGAGATTTGTCCTTCCTGAATGGCAAACGGATAGCGGTCACGAACATTTTCAGCAGCCACCGATTCGAGTCTCATGGGCGCTTCGGCATGATAGGAAGCTTCTGTACAAACACCCGTAAGTGCAGATACAGCATCGAAAAGTCGCCCTGCACTGCTGGTTTCGGGACAATTTATCCTGTTTTTCAGCATAACCAAAACCATATCAAAAGCTTCCTGCTCCACATAAGGAAAGAGTTTACCGTGCATCTTCCGCAAAAAATCTTCACCAAAATAATGATAAAGGCAGGAAGCTGCCATTCGCCAGGGTTGCCGGATGGTCAAATCCCCTCCGGGTTGTAAAATATTTTCAAAATGAAACGGCCTTTCAAAATCTGTCAGGTCGCAAATTAAAAATTCTCCTCCCCATATTTTCCCATCGGTACCGAGTCCGGTTCCATCAAAACTAACCCCTATTACCCTTTCATCAAGGTTATGTTCTGCCATACAGGAGGCTATGTGCGCATGATGATGCTGAATAAGTTCTACAGGTATCTCTGTTTCCATAGCGAATTTTGTAGAAAAATAATCCGGATGTAAATCGGCCGCTGCGAGAGTGGGCTTAAAGCGAAACAACTGCCGGAATCGTTGAAAGGATTCGGCATAAAAATCAAGAGTTTCCGGATTTTTCAGATCGCCAATATACTGACTCAGCAAAACTTTATTCCCCTTTCCAATGGCAAAACAGTTCACCAGTTCGGCCCCGGCGGCAAAAATCCCCTCCGTGTTATGGTTGAGGGTTATAGACGCAGGAACATAAGCACGCGAACGCCTGATAACCCGCTCCTTTCCGTTTACCACCATACAAACCGAGTCGTCCACTCTGTTATGAATTTTGCGGTTGTAAGTCAGGACGGCATCTGCAATACCGGCAAACTCTTCCAATGCCTTTTTATTATCAATAATAACCGGTTCGTCCGACAAATTTCCGCTTGTCATAATCAATGCTGAGGTTTGCAACTTTTCAAAAAGCTGATAATGGAAAGGCATGTAAGGGAGCATTGCCCCCACGGCATTAAGCCCGTTGCTAATGGAGAAAGGCATCGGTTTTTTCTCCCGCAACAGCACAATGGGACGGCGCCAGCTTTGCAGCAATTTTTTTTCTTCCTGGTTTACATGCAAATAATTTTTCACCGTTTCCACATCTGCAAACATAACGGCGAGGGGTTTCCCCTCTCTGTTTTTCTTCAAACGTAACAGACGAATGATATCTTCATTGAAAGCATCACAGCTCAAATGAAAGCCGCCCAACCCTTTCATAGCCAATATTTTTCCCTCATCCAGCAAGCAAACAACCTTTTCCAAAATGGTTTCAAAATCATCAAAGATTTCTCCATTGGATAAATGCAGCGAATATACCGGGCCGCAATGGTTACAAGCCACCGGTTGGGCATGAAAACGCCTGTCCGACACATCGGTGTATTCCGAATGACAGGTATCGCACATTTTAAACGGCGCCATGGTAGTATTGTGCCGGTCGTAGGGCAACTCCTTTATTATACTGAACCGGGGGCCACAGTGTGTGCAATTTGTAAAAGGATAATCAATCCGGTGCGTCTGGCTTTTCATATCTTCGAGGCAGTCATCACAAACCGCAATGTCAGGGCTCACCTCTGTTATTTCATCGGAATAAGAATGACTTGGGAGAATGGAAAAGTTCTCGAAACCTACTATTGGTTTCACCTTAACATTTATTGCGGCAATTTTAGAAGCCACGGGAGCCTCGGCTTTCATAGCTTTTATAAATTGTTGAAGATGGTCTCTGTTTCCCTCGGCCTGTATCAAAACACCCTCATTGTTGTTCTCCACATTTCCACAGATAGCGTGCCTTTTGGCCAGTTTATAAACAAAAGGGCGAAAGCCCACCCCCTGTACCAGCCCTTTAATCTCTATTTTATATGCCTCAACAATCATTCACTCATTCTAATTTATACTCATTTTAAATACTATACCTGTGATTTACTTCACGAATAATTTATACTTTTGCTGTGAATTTTTTAACAGGGCAAAAATAATATAAATTAATAATCTATGGTAGAAAAATCGAAAATAAATCAGTTGCTGGCTCAATTTGGTTACGACAAAACCAGATTGATGGATATTTTATTATCAATCAATGAAATGCAAGGGTTTGTAGGACAAGAAGATATGCAGCACATATCAGACTCGCTCGGCATTTCAATGGCCCAGGTGCAGGAAACCCTTTCTTTCTATCATTTTCTCTCTCAAAAGCCACGCGGAAAATATAATATTTATCTTAACAGCAGTATAATAGCTTTTATGAACGGCAGAGAAGCCGTAAAAGAGGCTTTTGAAAAATATTGCGGAATATCATTTGGAGAAGTATCTGATGATGGTCTTTTCGGACTGTTTAACACATCCTGCATCGGCATGAACGATCAGGAACCGGCCGCCATTATCAACGATAAAGTTTTCACAAATCTTACACCCTACCGTGTAAAGGATCTCGTGGAGGGGATGCGTACCGGGAAACGCATAGACGATTTGGTATATGAAGACTATGGGAATGGCAATAATGCCGACCCTGATGTGATGGCGATGGTCAACAATCATATCAGAAAAAAATCTATCATTCTGAAAAAAGATTATGAACCCTACAGCCTTTTAAAATCAAAGTTAAAAGACTACGGCCCGGAAGAGGTCATTAGCGAAATAGAAAACTCTAATCTGAGAGGACGAGGCGGAGCAGGCTTCCCCACAGGTCTGAAATGGCGTTTTGGTCGTCGCACGGAAGGGAAACACCGGGTGATCATTTGTAATGCCGATGAAGGCGAACCCGGTACTTTCAAAGACCGCGTAATGCTCACTGAGTATCAGGAACTGGTATTTGAGGGTATGGTTGTAGCAGCTTATGCAACAGGCGCTGACATTGGTCTGCTCTATTTGCGTTATGAATATAAGTATTTGCTCCGGTTTTTAAATCGCAAACTCGCCGAAATGCGTGAAAATCATTTCCTCGGAAAAAGCATTGCCGGAATGGAAGGTTTCGATTTCGACATACGCATCCAATTGGGTGCAGGAGCTTACGTCTGTGGTGAAGAGTCAGCGCTGATTGAATCGTTGGAAGGCAAGCGCGGCGAACCACGCGACAAGCCGCCGTTCCCCGTCGAAAAGGGTTATCTCGGCTATCCGACCATTGTAAACAACGTGGAAACCCTTGCTACCGCAGTAAAAATTTTGCATCACGGAGCCGAATGGTATTCAAACTTCGGCACCAAAGATTCGCTGGGAACCAAATTGCTTAGTATTTCGGGTGACTGTCGTTATCCCGGCATTTACGAAGTGGAATGGGGAACAAGTATCCGCGAAATCCTGGCCATGAGTGGCGCTGACGATGTGCAAGCCATCCAGGTGGGTGGCCCTTCGGGTATGCTTATCGGATTGAAAGACATCAATAATCTGGATAACAGCGAGCTGATGAAATGGTATAAACCTTCGGGGATGATGATTGCAGAGAAATTTTTCGACCGGAGGCTTAGCTATTCCGACCTTCCCACCGGAGGTTCAATCATTATTTTTAACAACAGCCGCAATTTACTCAGGGAAGTCGTTATGAACTTCATGGACTTCTTCATTGAAGAATCCTGTGGTTCCTGCTCCACCTGCCGCAATATGCCGTTGCTGATGAAAAATAAATTACAGAAAATTCTGGATGGTCATGGCATCAGAAAAGATATCTACGACCTGCTCAACTGGGGGAAAGTACTAAAAGCCAGTCGCTGCGGATTAGGACAAGCAGCCGGCAATCCCATTCTTTCTTCTGTTTTTCATTTCAGACATTTATACGAGCAACGTATTCAAAGTCTTACCAGTTTCGATAGTGGATTTGACCTGGAAAAAGCAACGGCCACATCAAGAGAATTTGTAAATAAAAAACCTGCATTTTATCATTTTTAAAGTATTTCGGATAATGGAAAAAACAAATAATAAAATAAGAATTATCATTGATGGAAAGAGAACTTATGTTACAAAAGGCTCTACCATTGTGGAAGCAGCGAAAGAAAACGGGATTTACATTCCCACACTTTGCCATTTTGAGGGGGCTGACCCCAAGGCTTGCTGCCGCATGTGCACCGTAAAAATCAACAACCGGATGATGACTTCCTGTACCACACCTGTAACGGAAGGTATGGAAATAGAGAATAATACGGAAGAGCTGAACGATATTCGGAAAAGCATTATCGAGCTGCTGTTTGTCAGCGGCAATCATTTCTGCCCTGTTTGTGAAAAAAGTGGAAATTGTGAACTTCAGGCACTTGCCTACCGCTTTAAAATGCTGGTTCCGCGTTTCCCATACAGTTTTCCCCGCAAAGAAGTGGATGCCTCCAGCCCGAAAATTATCAAAGAACAAAATCGGTGTATTGCATGCAAACGCTGCATAAAGACTATACGCGATGAGCACGGGAAACACTATTTTGCCTACAAAAACCGCGGGCAACATTTGGAAGTGATCCTCGATCCGGTTCTCGGAGCTTCGATATCGGATGAACTGGCAAAAAAAGCCATGGATAACTGTCCGGTAGGCTCCATTCTCTATAAGGAACAGGGATACAAGCAGCCCATTGGAACCCGGAAATATGACAAGCAACCCATTGGAAGCGAAATTGAAAATAATGTCTAAAAGCGTAAATTATGAATAAAAAAATATTGGCTACTACTTCACTTGCCGGATGTTTCGGCTGCCACATGTCCATACTGGATATTGATGAGCGAATTCTGGATCTCATAGAGCTGGTGGAATTCAACAAATCACCCATTGACGATATTAAAAAATTTACCAAACCGGTAGATATCGGACTTATAGAAGGCGGCTGTTGCAACAGCGAAAATGTGGAAATTCTTAAATATTTCAGAGAAAATTGCAAGATTTTGGTATCTCTCGGAGAATGTGCCATTATGGGAGGTCTGCCGGCTATGCGCAACGGAATTCCCATTGAGGAATGCCTGAAAGAGGCGTATATCAATGGCCCTACCGTCCGGGAAAACAAAGAGCATATCCTCCCCAACGATGAAGAGCTTCCTCTTTTGCTTGACGAGGTATATCCATGTCACGAAATTGTAAAAATCGATTATTTCCTTCCGGGTTGTCCTCCCCGTGCCGACCTTATTTGGAATGCACTTTATGCGCTCATTACCGACAATCCCATGGAAATGCCTTACGAAGTAGTCAAATTTGATTAAAAAAATAATATGTCAAAGAAAATAACCATAGAACCTGTTACAAGAGTTGAAGGCCACGGAAAAGTTACAATCCAAATGGATGATAATCACCAGGTCATCGATTCCAGGCTACATATTGTTGAATTTCGCGGCTTCGAACGTTTTGTTCAGGGGCGGCCTTACTGGGAAGCTCCCGTTTTAGTGCAACGACTTTGCGGTATTTGTCCGGTAAGCCATCATATAGCTGCGGCCAAAGCACTGGATGTTATTGTAGGAGCCGGAGATGGCGATGGCCTGACGGCCGTAGGCGAAAAAATGCGTCGTCTTATGCACTACGGCCAGTTTTTCCAATCGCATGTTTTACATTTTTTTCATCTGAGTTCTCCGGATTTCCTGTTTGGTATTGATGGCGACCCTGCCATGCGAAACATTGTCGGTGTTGCGCAGGTAAACAAAGAGCTGGCAGTACAAGGTGTTATGATGCGAAAATTCGGTCAGGAGATCATTCGTCTTACCGCCGGAAAGAAAATCCACGGAACCGGAGCCATTCCCGGTGGCATCAACAAAAATCTCAGCATTGCGGAGCGCGATGAGCTTTTAAAAGGTCCTGATCCGCTAAATGCTGACAAAATGGTGGAATGGTCGCTGTCGGCTCTGGAGTTCTTCAAAAATTATCACAAGCAAAATCACGCCAAAGTCGATGATTTTGCCAGTTTTCCTTCCAACCATTTGAGTATGGTAAGAAAAGATGGTGCTTTGGACATTTATCACGGTGTACTCCGTGCAGTGGACAGCGAAGGAAACCGGATTCTCGATGATGTTGACTATCACGAATATTATAACTACATCGAAGAAGAAGTAAAAAGCTGGAGTTACATGAAGTTCCCCTATCTGAAACATTTGGGGAAAGAAAAAGGTTGGTATCGTGTAGGGCCGCTGGCACGCCTTAACACTTGTGATTTTATCCCCTCCCCCCTTGCCCAGAAGGAATTTGAAGAGTTTAAAGCTTATACCCACGGCAAACCCAACAACATGAGCCTGCATTATCACTGGGCACGGCTGATAGAAGTGCTGCATGCCGCCGAGGTCATCCGTGATTTACTCCATGATCCTGATTTACAAAATGAAGACCTCGTGGTGAAGGGAAAAAAACAAAAAGAAGGAGTTGGCGTCATTGAAGCACCACGGGGGACACTTTTTCATCATTACAAAATCGATGATAATGATCTGATTACCATGGCTAACCTGATTGTTTCGACCACCAACAACAACGAGCCCATGAACCGTGCCGTTGAAAGTACGGCACGGGCGTTCATGAACGGACAGGAGACAATTACCGAACCCATGATGAATGCTGTTGAAGTAGCCATCAGGGCTTATGATCCCTGCCTGAGTTGTGCCACACATGCGCTTGGGCAGATGCCTCTTGAAATGACCATTCTAAGTGCAAACGGGCGGATTTTAGATCATAAAATGAAAGACTGAAAACGATGAAAAAGATTCTTGTTTACGGTTACGGAAACCCCGGGCGGCAAGATGATGGCCTCGGTGTGAGCTGTGCAAGAAGGTTAAAAGAATGGGCTGAGAAGAATTTTCCGGGTGCTATTGATGTGGATATGAACTATCAACTTAATATTGAAGATGCAGAGAAAATTTCACATTACGACAAGGTGATTTTTGCCGATGCTTCCTGCGAAAATATCCATCAATTTGCATACACTCCGCTCAAGCCGTCCGACGCACAGCTTGAATTCAGTATGCATGCAATTGCCCCGGCTTATGTGCTTTATTTGTGTCGTACGCTTTTCGGAAAACAACCGGTGAGCCATCTGTTGCATATTCGCGGTTATGAATGGGGTATGGAGGAAGGACTGACCGAAATGGCAAAAGAGAATCTTGAAGTGAGCTTCCATGTCTTGACAGGGCTTTTAACAAACTACTTATCAAATAATTAAAAAATTTTATTATGGATTTATCCACAACCTATATGGGATTAAAACTGAAAAATCCGATAATCATCAGCAGTTCAAGAATAAGTGGCGAGGTGGAGACTATTCGGCAATGTATTAGCTACGGCGCCTCAGCCGTTGTTCTCAAGTCGATTTTTGAGGAACAAATGAACCTTCGGACTGAGGCGAGGCTAAAACAGAGCAAAGAAAATGAAGCCTACTACTGGTTTTCCGAAGCCAGAGAATATATTTTAAACCTTTCCAAAGAAGCCGTACTGGATCACTATCTGCAATTTGTTAAAACAACCAAAGCTATTGATGCTACCGTACCGATTATCTCAAGTATCCATTGTATAAGTGCTGACAACTGGCCGAAATACGCCATAGAGATTGAAAAAGCCGGCGCTGATGCACTGGAACTGAACATTTCCATTTTTCCGTTCAACAACAGTATGTCCGGTATTGAAATTGAAGATCTTTATGTGAAAATTCTGAAAAAGGTAAAACAGGAAGTCAGCATACCGGTTTCCATAAAGCTGGGACCGTTCTTTACTAATCTTTGCACGCTCATCAGGCGTTTGGTTGATGGAGGTGTTGATGGTTTGGTGCTGTTTAACCGTTTCTTCAGACCCGATATTGATATCGAATCCTTAAAAGTTGTCAGCCGTGAGCATTTTTCCTCTCCTGAGGAGATGAGTCTGCCCCTGAGGTGGATAGCCCTGCTGAGCGGCAACAAGGTATCGTGCGACCTGGTTGCCTCCACCGGTATTCATTACGATACGGCGCTCATAAAGCAGATTCTTGTAGGGGCACGGGCTGTAGAAGTTTGCTCTACCCTTTTTCAAAACGGGATTCCCCATATTGCAAAAATGCTGGGAGGTTTGGAGAATTGGATGGAAAAACATAATTTTGAAAAACTGGATGACTTCCGCGGAAAATCGCTGGATTATCAGACTACCGATGCCCGTTT
Organism: uncultured Lentimicrobiaceae bacterium; assembly: GCA_964598065.1. GTDB lineage: Bacteria > Bacteroidota > Bacteroidia > Bacteroidales > F082 > Sulfidibacterium. Next base: position 1,319 of record CAZRAW010000050.1, on the reverse strand, counting down.
CGAACGTATCCAGTATATGAAAAGAGATTTTGAAGAAATATTTTAACAAGATTGCCGGAAATGCACGAGTTATCCATAGTTATGAGCATCGTTGACACGGTGGAAAAAGAGAGAGAAAAGCAACAGGCTGATATCGTGGAATCCATTGAACTGGATATTGGTATGATCTCCGGCGTGGAAATGGATGCTTTTCATTTTGCCTGGGATGCCGGGGTGAGCAAAACCATTCTGGAAAAGACAAAACTGAAAATCAACCGGCCTCCGGCAAAGGCAAAATGCGGTGACTGCGGAAAGACTTTCGTAGCTGTCAGCAGCTTTGATGCCTGTCCGGAATGTGGAAATCCTTTTTGCGACGTTATCTCAGGCAAAGAGTTAAGAATCAAAAGAATGATAGTAATCAAAAATTAAAACAAACAGTATTATGTGTATGACATGCGGTTGTGGAAATTCCACAGAAACAGATATTCTGATAGCAAAGCCGGGAGAGGTAAACCTGGAAAAATTATCCTTTATGCCCGAACATGAGCATGAGCATGAGCATCCTCATCACCACCATCATGCACATCCGCACACAAAAACCGTGGTTGAGATGGAACAGGACATTCTGCAAAGCAACAAGCTTACCGCCGAGCGAAACAGGGGCTTTTTCGAAGCAAAAAATATTCTCGCACTGAATCTTGTTAGTTCTCCCGGTTCCGGCAAAACCAGTTTTCTCGAAAAAACCCTTCACGACCTGAAAGATGAAATACCATTTTCCGTAATTGAAGGGGACCAGCAGACCTTTAACGATGCACGACGAATTGAATCACAAAGCATTCCGGTAGTTCAAATTAACACAGGGCAAGGTTGCCATCTCGACAGCGATATGGTTCACAAGGCGCTACGAAAACTGAATCCTGAAGAGAATTCGGTGGTTATGATTGAAAATGTCGGTAACCTCGTGTGCCCCGCACTTTTCGACCTCGGCGAAAACAGCCGCATTGTTCTTATCAGTGTTACGGAAGGCGATGATAAACCAATAAAATATCCTGATATGTTTCAATCTGCGGATATATGTGTTATAAACAAAATCGATTTGTTACCCTATGTAAACTTTGATATGGAAAAAGCCAAAGAATATGCAAAACGGGTCAACCATCATTTGAAATTCTTTGAAATATCCGCCACAACCGGAGAAGGGATGGATGCCTGGTATGACTGGCTGAGAAAAGAGAGAACGTAAGGACGAAAGAGCGAAGTTGCGAGGGGGCGAAGTTGCGAGGGGGCGAAGTTGCGAGGGGGCGAAGTTGCGAAAAAGCGAAGTTGCGAAAAGGCGAGTG
>CAZRAW010000049.1:0-15836 GCA_964598065.1 uncultured Lentimicrobiaceae bacterium | reverse complement strand
GGGAATTCTCATTAGAAGGTGAAGCAGGCTCCGATTTCTTCCCCGTTGCTTCTCCTCTGGTATTGGTTATCGGTTGTTGAATCTTGCGCGGACGGCCACGACGCCTTTTCTGTTGCGGAGGTGGCTGTTCCGTATTGTTATCTGATGTCTTTTTTTCAGGTTCAGCCGCTTTTACAGCCTTTTCTTCCTTTTGCTGAGGCTTGTTATCCTCTGTTTGTCTGCGACTATAAGGTCTTTTTTCCCGATGCTGCTCTTTTTCTACCTGTTCCTTTCCGGGATTCAACGCCTGTTGATCTAAAATCTTATAAATCAGATCACGTTTTATTAATTTCTCATATTTGGGAATTTCAAGCTCTTTGGCAATTTGTCGTAATTCGCCTACCAGCTTACTGTTCAGCGTTATAATATCGTACATGTAATTAAAATTTATTTTTTATTGAGAAGGTCATTCGATTAATTTGGGTTAAAAATTTTATGAAATCTTTTTCTTTAGGAAAAATTAAAAGGACCCTTTTAATCGGGCAAATATATAAAAAATTAATACACATGATTGTTATTCAAAAATATTTTAGCACTTTTTACAATGTACAATGAGTTTTTTCACTATTAAGAGTTCCCGACAACCAAAAAAATTCCGGAAGACAACAAGATGAAATCGAAGCTGTCATAAAGATTCGGTGTTTGGTTCATAATGTCCGATTTCTTCGTTGATATTTTTTCAAAAATCATTTCATATATCAGATAAATACTCTGGGCAAATTAAATGTGCGTATGTAAATGAGCTACTAAAATTATTATTTTTGACAAAAGAAAATATTCTTAATCACAAAAATCTTATGAAATTCCGCCTCGTAACTAAGAGATATTGTCGCCGTCTGACATTTTCCGGATGGCTGGTTTTGTTGCTGTTGCTGATACTCATTTACAGGTTATGGTTGGGAAATGTTTGCAGTTGGTTATCACTTAACCATCCTATAAAGGCCAAAACGCTTGTGGTAGAAGGGTGGATAGAGGATTACGCCTTAAAAAATGCAGTGGATTTTTATGAAAGGAACGGATATAAACATTTGATTGTTACAGGAATACCCATTACGCAATGGTACGATTATATGGAGTTTAAAAATACGGCCGCAGGCGCTGAGGCCGTCATCAAGGGTGATGGATTTAAAGACAGTATTTATCAGGCGGTTATTCCCCGGTCGGTTGTCATTAACCGGACTTATAATACGGCGGTGGCTACCCGGATTTTGTTTGAAAAGCATCCCGGTTGGGGGAAAGCGTTTAACATTTATTCCGTTGGTGTGCATTCTCGCCGTACCCATTTGATGTTTGAGCGGGCTTTTGGTGATGAATATAAAATAGGTATTATTGCCGATACGGACAGGACTTTTGATCCGAAACACTGGTGGAAATCCAGTAAGGGATTCCGGAATGTGAGCAATGAATTTGTGGCGTTTAGCTACGTGTGGGCCTTTTTCCATCCGGATTATAAAATTTTTGAGAAACAGTTGAAAGAAGGCTATGCGATTGATAGTATCCGTCGGCTCCGCCGGAAAAGCAATAGTGAGTTTAAATAATCTGACAAAGAAGAGACTATGGACAAGCTGAATGTTTCGTTGCTGTACGTTGAAGATGATGGTACCTTAAGAAATATTTACCAAAAAATTCTTGAATATTCCATCGAAAAAGTTTATGTAGCTTCCGATGGTCTTGAAGGATTGGAAAATTACAAAACCTACCATCCTGATATTGTGCTGACAGATGTAAGGATGCCGGTAATGGATGGCCTTGATATGATTGCTAAGATCAGGGAGATAGATAGGAAAACCCGGATTATCATTTTGTCTGCATTTGGCGAACCGCATTATTTTCTAAGCGCTATCGAACTGGGCGTAAAAGCTTATCTGTTAAAACCTGTAGATTCAGCCCTCCTGTTTAAAACTATCGGAGAGCAGGCTAATGATATTTTTTTGGATAAAAAAGTCAGGGAAGAGGAGGAGAAAAGATGGGTTGCGGAGAATGAACAGCAAAAAAGTGAGACTATTTTGCGTGCATTGGCACATGTAACCGCTATCTTTTTTCAGGAAGGGTTTAACCGGGTTTCTGTCATGAAAGTACTCCGCCTTATCGGAGATGCCACAGATTCATCACGCGTTTATATTTTTCAGAATTTTGAGGATGAGCATGGGAAATCCTATACTTCCCAGGTTTATGAATGGGTTCAGGGTGAAGTAACGCCTGAAATTGATAACCCTGTTTTGGCCCGGCTATATTTTGATGATCCCATCTTTGTGAGGTGGGTAAAAGTAATGCAGAGCCACGAATTTATTCATGGTCTGGTTAAAAATTTACCGGTAGAGGCAGAGCGAAACATTTTGCTTGAACAGGATATTATTTCCATCCTTTCAATGCCTATTTATGTACAGGGAAAATGGTGGGGATTTATCGGACTGGATGATTGTAAAAATGAGAGGATATGGTCGGAGGCGGAAATGGGCGCTCTCGAAACGCTGGCACATAACCTTGGCGCTGCAATTTACCGCAAACAGGTGGAAAATGAATTGCGCGAGCTGAATGTACACCTCGAACAACGGGTCAGACAACGTACCGAAGAGATGGAAAAAGAGATCGCCGAGCGCCGGTTGGTAGAAATACGATTGCGGGAAAGTGAAGAAAAATACCGGCTCATTTTTGAGAATGCAAACAATGGAATTATCCTGATTATTGATAGAAAAATTATTATGGTAAATCCCAAGACTCTTGAAATCCTTGAAAGTACTCCCGGTAAACTTATCGGCGGTAGCCTGCTTAATTTTGTCCATAAAGAGGATAAAAATTTGCTGGATAGATTCTTGTCATCAATAAAGGGAAGAGTGGGGGCGGAATTTATCGATGTTCGTTTGTTTTCTGCAACAGGTAAAGTTAAATGGGTAGAGCTTAAAACCAATGATATTTTATGGGATGAGGAAGATGCCTGCCTGGTGTTTTTGTCGGATATCAGTGCCCGGAAAAAGGCCGAATACGAACTGAATAATCTTAACAAAGAGTTGGAAGAACGTGTTTCTCAGGAAGTGCAAAAAGTAAAGCAGCAGCAGCAACTGTTGGTGCAGAAATCGAAACTGGAGTATATCGGAGAGCTTTCGGCCGGTCTTTCACACGAAGTGAACCAGCCGTTGGGCGGCATCTCCATGGGACTCGATAACATCCTGATACGCATGGCCGAAGGTACCATCGATGAAAAATACATCCGGGATAAATTCCTGATTCTTTTCAAAGATATCGAACGTATTAACCAGATAATACAGCATGTTCGCATCTTCTCACGCGACCAACAGGAAGCTCTTAAAGAGAATGTGGATGTTGTTAAAGTACTCAACAATGCTTTATCACTTGTTAAAATGCAGCTAAAAGATTATCAAATTAGCCTGGATTTACAATTTGCCAATGAAGTATTTACTGTAGTGGGAAACCCTTACCGTCTTGAGCAGGTCTTCCTGAACCTGCTTTCTAATGCCCGTTATGCTGTGGAAGAGAAAGAAAAATTGATAAAGGATGTCCTGTATGGAAAGAAAATTGCCATTAGCTGTAAACGGAATAACGAGTTTTGTGAAATTCTTGTCAGAGATAATGGAACGGGCATATCTAAGAAACATTTGCCCAATATTTTTGATCCTTTTTTTACTACCAAAGATGAAGAAAAAGGAACCGGCCTCGGGCTCTCCATTTCCTACGGCATTGTGAAAGAATATGGTGGAAAAATTGAGGTACAAAGCAAAGAAGGGGAATTTACGGAATTTTTAATCCAGTTACCTTTGAAAAATTAAATTATGAATAATAAATTAAGTATTCTCGTTGTTGATGACGAACAACGTTTTGTGGATGAAATTGAAGAGTTTCTGAAAAATAAGAAGTTCAAAGTCTTTTCCGCAAGTCATCCTTTCAGAGCATTGGAACTGGTAAAAGCACATGCGCCGGATATTGCCATTCTCGATATACGTTTGCCCGGTATGAACGGCCTTGATTTACTGCACGAGATAAAAAAGATAAGGCCTGTTACAGAGGTTATTATGATTTCGGGACATGGCGACATGAATACGGTGATTGAGGCCATGCGCAAGGGCGCCGTTGATTATTTTGCCAAACCCTTTCGCCTTGCCGACGTTTACAAGGCTATTGTCCGTACTCAGCGGTTTATTCAAATAAACAGTGAGCTAAAAGCAGTGAAATCGAGTATGGATGTGCTCTCAAAGAAGCTCCTTGATAATATTGGTGTCCGGCTTGTTGGTAATAGCGGGGCCACAAAGGAGATGATCAGAATGATGACCAAGGTGGCACAAACGCCCAACACATCGGTGCTGGTTTTGGGTGAGAGCGGTACAGGAAAAGAACTGGTTGCCCACGGAATCCACTATTTAAGTAACCGAAGCAATAATATGTTTTATTCGGTAAACTGTTCGGCTATCCCCGAAACCCTTTTTGAAAGTGAGTTTTTCGGACATAAAAAAGGAGCTTTTACCGGTGCGGAAGCCGACAAAGAAGGTTGGTTTGAAATTGCTGACGGTGGTACTTTGTTTCTTGATGAAATCAGCGATATGCCCCTGATACAACAGGCAAAGCTGTTGCGGATACTCGAAGAGAGAAAGGTGAGTAAAATAGGCTCACGTCAGAGCAAACATGTTGATGTAAGGGTTATTGCCGCATCTAATACAGATCTGGAAAAGCTGGCTAATGAAAATAAATTCCGGCTCGACTTGTTTCACCGGCTGAATATTTTTGTCATTAATATCCCGGCATTACGAACCCGGAAAGAAGATATTCCCGCTTTGTGCGATTATTATCTGAAGATGTATGCCCGACAATTTGGTAAGCCATCGTTAAAGCTGAATAAAGAAGCTATGGGAAAGATGATGGCTTACGATTTTCCGGGAAACGTTCGTGAACTCAGGAACATCATTGAGAGAGCAGTTATTTTATGCGAAGATGATGAATTGTTGTCCTGCCATTTGCAACTATCTCATAGTCATGGCAATGGGAAAGACGTAGCTACCCCGCTTGTAACTTCCGACATCCCATTTGATGTTTCTTCTGACTTTGGTTTTGACCTGGAGGAAAATGAAAAGCAACTGATACAAAAGGCCCTGAACCAATCGGGTAATAATAAATCAAAAGCAGCTTCGTTACTCAACATTACCTGGCAGGCACTGGACCGCAGGATGAAAAAATACAACATGGAATAGTTAACCGGAAATGTAAACATTTTCAGCAGCTTGTCCTGCCTCAAGAAGGGAATTATGACTGTATTTTATCGTAAACCCCAAGTTGCCGGTGGCTTATTAAACGTTTATTAATTTAGACTGAAAATAAATAACAGCTTCAATTAAAAATATGATTAAATTGAAATAATTAAATACGAATTATATTCTACTTTCGCAGCAAAATTTTTATCTGAAAATATATATAGATAATTACATGAACGGACAGTCATTAATCTTATTTTTTATCATTGCCGTTATCCTTGTTGGAGGAGGTATTGTATTCGCTTCATTCGTTGCTCCGAGGTCTTTTAATCCCCAGAAATTTGAGCCGTATGAATGCGGTATTCCTACAGAAGGGCCTGCCTGGATTCAGTTTCATATCGGGTACTATCTGTTTGCCATTATTTACCTCGTTTTTGATGTTGAGACGGTCTTTCTTTTTCCTTGGGGAGTGGTAATGAAATCCATAGGTCTGCGGGCTTTTGTTGAGATCATTATTTTCTTTTTCATTCTTGGTCTCGGACTTTTGTATGCATGGAAGAAAGGAGCGCTGAAATGGGTGTAAAAATCAAATCGATGAAAAACGAGGATTTCAAGGACAACGAGACCCTGGAATCTTTGAAAGAATTGGGGAATAGCGTTTTTTTAACTACCATCGATAATGTACTAAACTGGGGACGATCTAACTCAATTTGGCCACTAACCTTTGCTACAAGTTGTTGTGGCATTGAAATGATGGCCGCCGGGGCACCGCGCTACGATTTTGCCCGCTTTGGCATTGAAGTTTATCGCGCCTCACCGCGGCAAGCCGACGTGATTGTTGTTGCCGGAACCATTGTTCATAAAATGGTTCCCGTATTAAAACGGCTTTACGACCAAATGGCCGATCCGAAATACGTGATTGCCATGGGCGCCTGTGCCGTGTCCGGCGGTCCTTTTTACTATAATAATTATTCGGTGGTGCGTGGTATTGATCACGTGTTGCCTGTGGATGTTTACGTCCCGGGGTGTCCTCCCCGGCCGGAAGCCCTGCTTTACGGCATCATGCAACTCCAGCGAAAGATAAAAGCCAAATCATTGACAGGAAAGAAAAAAAAAGAGGATAAAAAATTAGGAGTCGATGAAAAATAAAGAAGAATTGAAAGCCTTTCTCGCTGATTTATTACCTTTTGCAACCATCGAAGAGGGTAAACAATACCCGGAAGTTGTGGTTCCTTTGGATAAGTGGCACGAAACGGCACAGAAGCTGAGAAGCAACGATAATACCCCTTTCGACTACCTTATCAGCCTTACGGCAGTTGATTTCGTTACAAAGTTTTTGGTAGTATATCATCTTGAATCTACCTCTACCCACGATTTTGTGGTGGTAAAAACTTATCTTGAAGAAAGAGACAAACCGGTGATAGACACCTTGTCAGATATTTGGGTTACCACCGAATTTCATGAAAGGGAGGTATTCGACTTGTTTGGTATCCGGTTTAACAATCATCCTGATTTGCGCAGGCTGTTTCTCGAAGAAGGATATGGATTCCCTTTACGAAAAGACTTTAAAGATGAAATAAATATAATTGAACTCCTCAACTGATATGAGTGAAGAAGTAATCAAAAATAGAATCGTTGTTAGGGAAAACGAGGATTATATCATTAACATGGGGCCCCAGCATCCCTCTACCCACGGTGTTTTAAGATTGGAGGTCTGCCTGAACGGAGAAACAGTGAAATATTTGATTCCTCACATTGGGTATATTCACAGAGCCATTGAAAAGATGGCCGAAGCGGATACGTACAAGCAAATCATTCATCTCACCGACAGGATGGATTATCTTTCGGCTCACATGAACAACGAAGCGGTATGTCTCGCTGTTGAAAATGCCCTCGGAATTGAAGTCCCGCAACGTGTTAAGTATATCCGGCTTATTTTGGATGAACTCACCCGTCTTGCATCGCATAATCTGTGGTGGAGCGCTTATGGTATGGACCTGGGTGCTTTGACAACCTTTTTCTATGGTATGCGCGACCGGGAAAAAATTCTTGCCATTTTTGAAGAATCCTTCGGTTCTCGTTTGCTGCATAGCTTTAATACACCCGGAGGACTGATGCACGATGTTCATCCCAACTTTCAAAAACACACCATGGAATTTGTCCGGTATTTCCGGAAAAAACTTCCGGAGTACAAGCAATTGCTAACCGATAATGTCATTTTTCATAACCGGACCAAAGGAATTGGACAGATGTCGCGCGAAACGGCGATTGCCTTCGGTGTTACCGGCCCTCCGGGCAGAGGTTCGGGATTTTCGTGTGATGTGCGTAAAACTGCTCCTTATGGTCTTTATAACGAGATAAAATTTAAAGAAATTCTGCACGATGAAGGCGATTCGTTTGCCCGCTATCTCGTGCGTATGGAAGAGATGGAAGAATCTTTAAATATCCTCGAACAGGTAGCAGATAACGTTCCGGAAGGAGATTTTACAGCAAAGGTGAAACCCTTTATCAAACTTCCGGAAGGAGAATATTACCAGCGCGTGGAAACAGCCCGTGGCGAGCTGGGTGTTTACATTGTAAGCGATGGAAAAAAGTTTCCTTATCGCATTAAATTCCGTTCGCCCAACTTTAGTAACCTTTTTATTCTGAACACTTTGACCAAAGGTGGCTTAATTGCCGACCTTGTAGCCATTAGCGGTTCTCTTGATTTGGTAATTCCTGATATTGACCGATAAACCTGAAAAATATGATGTTGGATATTTATAGCTTTTCAACCTTAACAACATACATTGACAAAAGTCTGCATGCCATTATGGCGCCTTGGCTTGCTGTTGCTACAGAATTTGTTTTAATAGGTTTGTTGTTTTTAACATTTTATGCTTTGCTTGGTCTGTTCCTTGTGTATCTTGAGCGTAAAGTTTGTGCAGTGATGCAAAACCGTATCGGACCCAACAGGGTAGGGAAATGGGGTATTCTTCAAACTATTGCCGACCTGATAAAGCTGGTTACCAAAGAGTTAATTCCAATTAAAAATGCTGATAATTTTCTATTTAACCTGGCTCCTTTTATTGTAATTATCGCCTCTTTTATGGCCATGGCCGCTTTACCTTTTGCTAAGGGATTACAGGCCATTAATTTTAATATAGGGATCTTTTACATTATCGCCGTTTCTTCGCTTGGCGTGGTTGGTATTCTCATTGCCGGTTGGTCCAGCAACAGCAAATATTCGCTTATTGGTGCTATGCGTAGTGGTGCCCAGATAGTGAGTTATGAGCTTTCAGTGGGGTTGTCATTACTCGCTGTGGTGATTTTTTCGGGTTCAATGCAATTATCAACTATCGTGGAAAGTCAGGCCAATGGCTGGTGGATATTTAAAGGACATATTCCGGCCCTTATTGCTTTCGTTATCTATTTGATTGCGAGTACGGCCGAAATTAACCGTGGCCCTTTTGACCTTGCCGAAGCCGAGTCGGAACTAACGGCAGGATTCCATACGGAATATTCGGGTATTAAATTTGCTTTCTTCTTTTTGGCCGAATACATCAATATGTTTATTGTGGCTGCCATTGCGGCAACATTGTTTTTAGGAGGTTGGATGCCGTTACACATAGACCATTGGGAAGCTTTTAACGGGGTGATGAATTACATTCCTTCCATTGTCTGGTTTTTCGGAAAAACTTTTTTCATTATTTATTTAATCATGTGGTTCAAATGGACTTTTCCGCGTTTGCGTATTGACCAACTGTTAAATCTGGAATGGAAATACCTCTTGCCATTGAGCTTACTGAATATCGTGCTCATCTCTTTTGTGGTACTGATGGGTTGGTATTTTTAATTGAAAATATGGAATCGAAATGAATAGTGTTATAAAATATTTTACCGACATTTATAAAGGGGTTCGCTCCTTATGGGCGGGCATGAGGGTAACCGGAAAGTATTTTGTGAGCCCGGGTGAAATTGTAACGGAACAGTATCCGGAGAATCGTGCTACTTTGAAAATGGAAGAACGGTTCAAAGGAGAAGTCGTCATGCCCCATGACGAAAACAACCAACACCGTTGTACGGGATGTGGTGTCTGCGAATTGAACTGCCCCAATGGAGCCATTGAGATCATTACAAAAAAAGTTCCCAATGAAGATGGAAAAATGGTACGAGTGATTGATAAACACATTTATCGCTTGTCCATGTGTACATTTTGTGAGCTATGTATCAAAACGTGCCCATTTGATGCTATCGAATGGGGACAGGACTTTGAACATGCCGTATTTGACAGGTCAAAACTGACCAAAGTTTTAAACAAACCGGGTTCATCACTTAAAAAGAAGGAGAAAAAATCATGACACTTAACGTTCTCATGTTTTATTTGCTATCAGGCATTATTCTTACGTTCTCGGTGTTAACGATAACTTCCCGGAAAATGCTCCGGGCTGCTGTATATCTTTTGTTTGTACTGGTGGCCACTGCCGGCTTCTACTTTTTGCTAAATTATCAGTTTCTTGCAGCAGTACAGCTCACGCTCTATGCGGGAGGCATCGTCGTTTTAATCATTTTTAGTATCCTGCTTACCAGTCATATCAGTGAGAAGTTTAAAAAACCGGCTCCATGGAAGTTGTGGATGGGAATAATCGCACTGATTGTGGGCGGCGCCCTGACTTTGTGGACGTTGCTTTCGCATAATTTTGTGAAAGGTACAGGTGTGAAAACAGTACCGGTTGATATGCATCTCATTGGTAATCAGCTTCTAGGTATGGGAAAAAATGGCTATGTTTTGGCATTTGAGATCATTAGTATTTTGTTGCTCGCGTCTATGATTGCAGCTATTGTTATCGTCAAAAAGGAAAAAAATCAAAAATCAGATACATTATGATACAGGGAATATCAATTTATCATTTTCTTATTGTCAGCACCCTTATGTTTTTTATCGGAATTGTCGGCTTCATAATCCGTCAGAACCTGATTACCATTTTGTTGTCGGTAGAGTTGATCCTTAATTCGGTGGCGATTAATTTTTTGGTTTTTAACCGGTATCTCTATCCCAACCAGTTACAGGGACATTTTTTTTCGCTTTTTATTGTAGGTGTAGCTGCGGCAGAGGCTTCCGTGGCAATAGCCCTCATTATTAACATTTATCGGCGAATCCATAATATTAATGCAGATAACGTGAACGAAATGAAATATTAAAACCGTTTTTATCATGACTGATTTTTCATATACAATATTAATTCCGCTAATTCCTCTGTTAGTTTTCATTGTTACAGGGTTGCTTGGGATGAAGTGGAAGCCGCTTGTTTCGGGAGTGATAGGAACCATCGGCTTAGGAATTTCTTTTTTCCTGTCGTTGTTTACAGCCTACCAGTATTTTTTTGAAACAGCATCTGCAAATGGTTACCATACCATTATTCCCATCAACATGCTCTGGCTTTCTTTTACCAGTACTTTGCAGATTCACATGGGTGTGTTGTTAGACCCCATTGCTGTAATGATGCTCGTGGTTGTAACCACTATCTCTTTCATGGTTCATATATACAGCCTTGGATATATGAAAGGCGAGAAAGGGTTTCAGCGATTTTATGCCTTTTTATCACTGTTTACTTTCGCCATGCTTGGCGTAGTGCTGGCCACCAATATTTTTCAACTGTATATTTTCTGGGAGTTGGTGGGAGTTTCTTCTTTTCTGCTTATTGGCTTTTATTACGATAAACCTTCTGCGGTTGCAGCGGCAAAAAAAGCTTTTATTGTTACCCGTTTTGCCGACTTCGGTTTTTTGATTGGAATTCTTATATTATCTTATTACACAGGTACTTTCGACTTTAGTAAGCTTACCCAACCCGGAACGAATCTGTTTGCCGGAATTACCGGGGTGAGCTTTCTTGGGATTTCAGGTATTTCATGGGCCATGGCACTCATTTTCATGGGAGCTGCCGGTAAATCTGCTATGTTTCCGCTTCATATATGGCTTCCCGATGCCATGGAAGGGCCGACTCCCGTGTCGGCTTTGATACATGCAGCCACCATGGTGGTAGCCGGTGTCTTTCTTGTTGCCCGCATGTTCCCTATTTACCATTTCCACGCGCCGGATGTATTGATTTTTATTGGCTATGTGGGTGGTTTTACTTCTCTCTTTGCTGCCATTATAGCCATTACCCAAGACGATATCAAAAGGGTTTTAGCCTACTCTACTTTGTCACAGATTGGCTATATGATGGTGGCACTTGGAGTTTCCGGCTATGGGGGTAAGGCCGGACTGGGCTTTACGGCTTCTATGTTTCATCTGTTTACCCACGCCATGTTTAAAGGGCTGCTCTTTTTGGGCGCCGGCGCTATCATTCATACCGTACATTCAAATCTGATGAAAGACATGGGCGGTTTACGAAAGTATATGCCCATCACTCATTTTACCTTTCTTGCAGCGTGTCTTGCTATATCGGGAATTCCTCCTTTTGCAGGGTTTTTTAGTAAAGATGAGATTTTGGTAGCGGCATTTAATTCTAATAAACTGTTGTTTTATGTGGAATATATTACCGCAGGGATTACCTCATTCTATATTTTCCGTATCTACTTTAATATTTTCTGGGGGAAAGACACGAAGTATAAGCATAAGCCCCACGAAGCTCCGTGGAATATGGCCATTCCACTTATTGTTCTGGCGCTGGGAGCCACTTTTGGAGGGTTCATTCCTTTTCACGATCTGGTAACTTCCAATATGAAACCATTTGCTGAGGGGATGAACTTTTTGGTATCACTGCCTTCGGTAGCCATTGGCCTGCTTGGAATAGCAATAGCCTGGGTATTGTACAAAAAAGAGAATGAGATGCCTGCCAGAATCGCCAAAAGGATGGGCGTGCTTTACACGACCACTTTAAACAAATTCTATATTGACGAGGTTTATCTCTTTGTCACCAAAAAGGTGATCTTCAACCGTATAGCCAAGCCGATTGCATGGTTTGACCACAACGTGGTGGATGCGTTTATGATTGGCATCGGGACGGTAACAATGAAAATATCATACAAAATAAAAGGCCTGCAATCCGGTGAGTTTCAGCAATATGCTTTTGTTTTTATAGCCGGCACAGTGATATTGGCACTTTTCTTATTGTACTCTTTGGGGTATCATTAAGGAGTGGTTAAATAGTTTAAAAAAAGTGAACGAAGTTTAAATTTAAAAATATATAACAGGTGGATATTCTGAATTTATTTGTGCTGGTTCCCGTTTTAACAATCACGGGAATCTTATTTACCAGGGATCTCAAAGGAGCACGGCTGGTATCGGCTGTAGGAATGGGAATCCAGTTAGTACTGGCTGTATTTCTGGTATTCTACTACTTATCTCTTCGGGGCACAGGCAATCTGCACGAGATGCTTCTGACTGCTAATTATAGCTGGTTTCCAAGTTTAAATATCCATTACTCTATCGGTGTCGATGGCATTTCTGTTGCTATGATTGCGCTGACGTCCATTGTTATTTTTGCCGGGGTCTTTGCCTCTTGGGAGATGGAATACCTCTCGCGTGAGTTTTTCATATCGCTTATATTACTCGCTACTGGAGTTTTTGGTTTCTTCATTTCGCTCGACTTGTTTACCATGTTTCTCTTTTATGAGTTAGCTGTAATTCCCATGTACCTGCTCATTGGGATATGGGGAAGCGGGCCAAAGGAATCCTCGGCTATGAAACTTACGCTGATGCTAATGGGTGGGTCGGCACTGCTTTTAGTAGGGATTCTCGGAATCTATTTTAATTCGGCACCCAACGGAGGTGCTTACACCTTTAATATTATTCAGATAGCCAAAATCCATATACCCATAGCGGCTCAGCGTTTCTTTTTTCCTCTTACATTTGTTGGCTTTGGTGTGTTGGCGGCACTTTTTCCACTTCACACATGGTCACCGAGTGGTCATGCTTCGGCGCCTACGGCAGTATCGATGCTTCATGCCGGCGTATTGATGAAGCTGGGAGCTTATGGTTGTTTCCGAATCGCTATTTTTCTGATGCCTGAAGCTGCTACCCAGTTGGCTTGGATATTCATTATCCTGACATCAATAAGTGTGGTTTACGGAGCCTTCGGTGCCATCATGCAAAAAGACCTGAAGTTTATTAATGCCTATTCTTCGGTTAGTCATGTTGGGCTTATCCTTTTTGCTCTTTTGATGTTGAATAAAATTTCCATGGATGGAGCTATATTGCAGATGATTTCGCACGGCTTGGTAACGGCGCTGTTTTTTGCTTTGATTGGCATGATATACGGACGTACTCACACACGCGATATCAGGGAAATGGGGGGCCTGATGAAAGTTATGCCTTTCCTCGCTGTTACATATATGATTGCCGGTTTTGCATCGCTTGGCTTACCGGGTTTTAGTGGTTTTGTAGCTGAAATGACAATTTTTGTCGGTGCTTTTCAACATTCGGATTTATTCCATCGCGTTGCCTCCGTAATCGTTGTTTCATCTATTGTTATTACAGCGGTATATATCCTTCGGGTTGTGGGAAAAATACTTTTGGGACCTATTAAACATGAGGCTCATCTGCACCTCAAGGACGCCTCCTGGTATGAAAAACTGAGTACAATTACCTTGCTGATTGCCATCATCGGGATCGGCGTTTTGCCGTTGTGGCTCTCCGATACCATTCTAAACAGTCTGCAACCCATAATGGAGAAACTTACAGCTTATTTGCATTAAATTGAATTTGAATTTGAATTTGGAAAAGATACGTAATAAATATCAAGAATAATGGACCTTAGATATATCCTGCTTATGCGCCACGAAATACTTCTGCTGGTGGTTGCGTTAATCATATTAATTGTAGATCTTTTTACGAGTGATGAAAAGAAGACCTATCTGATCAAATTATCGTTATTGCTTTTTGCACTTGCGATGTTGATTGGTTTTCTTCCTGTAAAGCCGGGAGTCCTTTTCGGCGGGGCATTTCAGGGAAATGCACTGACGGATCTTTTTAAGGACATTTTAAGCATTGCCGTACTCATCGTTTTCCTGCAATCGGATGGCTATCTGAAAAAGGCAGAAAACGTCGGAAAGACAGGCGAATTTTTCGTGTTAATAATTTTAACGCTACTGGGAATGGACTTCATGGTTTCTGCAGGAGACTTTTTGACCTTCTTTATTGGGTTGGAAACGGCTTCTATCCCGATTGCAGGGCTGGTAGCTTACGACAGATATAAAAGTCGTTCGGCAGAAGCAGGGGTGAAGCTTATTTTGCTCTCCGCTATGTCCTCAGGTGTGCTGCTTTTCGGAATTTCCTTAATTTACGGGGCAACGGGTTCTATCTATTTTTCTGATATTGCCAAACACATCACTGCTTCTCCGCTTATTATCTTGGGATTTATTTTCTTTGTCAGCGGTATGGGATTTAAAATTTCACTGGTTCCTTTCCATCTGTGGACAGCTGATGTTTACGAAGGAGCGCCGATGAATGTTGCGGCCTACCTTTCGGTAGTGTCAAAAGGAGCGGCTGTTTTTATCCTTACCATCATCCTTTATAAAGTTTTTAAGAATGTTACCGATCTTTGGGAAACAGCCCTCTATGCTTTGGCTGTACTCACCATGACGGTAGGTAACCTCTTCGCCTTACGCCAGGATAATATTAAACGTTTTCTGGCCTTTTCTTCCATTGCCCAGGCAGGTTTTATCATGGTGGGAATCATGGGAACCGGCAGCTTGGGAATGGCCACTATTGTCTATTTTATTTTGATTTATGTTTTTACCAATCTTGGAGCTTTCGGTGTGGCTTCGGCAATTTCCAATGCATCGGGCGTGGAGACAATTTCCGGCTATAACGGACTTTATTCAACTAATCCCAAATTAAGCCTCGTTATGATGCTTTCGCTATTTTCATTGGCAGGTATTCCACCAATTGCCGGATTCTTTGGTAAATTCTTTTTGTTCACTTCCGCCGGCAGCCAGGGATACTTTATCCTGATATTGATTGCCGTACTGAATGCAACCGTCTCTTTGTACTACTATCTCGGAGTGGTTAGAGCTATGTTTATCAATAAAAGTGATACTCCGATTCCCTATTTTCGCAGTTCTAATTTCATGCGATTAAGCTTGTTGCTGTGCGTGGCAGGTCTGGTTTTCATCGGTTTTGCCGGTGGTATTTTCGAATATATTATGTCCGTAAGTCATCTTCTTTTTTAATCTAATATTCTTCAAATGCCTTTAACTCAGGGAAAACATATCATAAAAGAAATTGAAGGGGTTCGTTGCAGCCTTGTAGAAGAAAATATTTCTAAAAGCAGGGCCGGATTTCTGAAAAAACTGTTGACTCATAACGGATTTGATGTAAAGGTTGAACAAAGCGATGAAGAAGGGAAGTCTTTCGTCATGGGGGTTACGGATATCTTGTTTAACCCCGTGATTTATGTTTACGAACTCCGTTTGAAAACACCTAATGATAAGATTGTTACGCCGGCTTACTGGCTACAATTGTCCCCGGATGGAATCAAAAAAGGGGAGGATGATTATTATTGGGAGTTGAAGAAGAAATAGCAACGCAAACCTTTTTCCGGAAAAAAATCCGGAATGACCTAAGGGCTTGTTAAGAAACAACTACTCCGTTTATACTCATTCTTTTGCCCGCTA
>CAZRAW010000048.1:0-15937 GCA_964598065.1 uncultured Lentimicrobiaceae bacterium | reverse complement strand
ATCACAAGGTATTTGTTATCAATATTATACACATCACGCACTTTGCCGTGGTAAACACTTTTCTGCTTAGGAAACAGGTATTCGGTTCGGGTAATGGCTTCAGTCATTATTTTTAATTTTTATCTTACTAATTTATTTTCTATATCCGAATAAAATCTTTTGAAACTTTCCGAGCGGCTAATAAGCCAATCAGTATTAAAGTTTCCGGTCAGGTTCCGGATTAACTCTTGATTGTTTCGCGAATATTTTTTACCGTAAACTTTCGCTTTAGCTTCTTTCCTCGGAATATATTCGAACGAAACATTTTTTGTTGACCCTGGATTGGAAAGGTGATATTGGATATAAAGCAGCCAATGTTCAATAGCCTGAACCGGAAACATGATAACACTTTTTTCCGTAAACCGGTTATCCAGTTGTGAATAAAGTTTCGATATTTCATTATTAAAATTATCTCTATCCCGGTCATCGTAATCAATACCAATTACTAATAAATCAAGTTGGTAATCTCTGAAACCAATAATAGCAGCTGCGGAAAATTTCTTTAAAACCTCTTTTGAATTGGAGGCTTTAAATCTTAAATAGAAATCCTCATTTCCATTTATTCGTAAATGATGTTTAGCGGTAAATAAATTGAGAAAAGTTGTAATAAAAGTATAATGTGCTTTGTCTTCACACAGTATGCTGTAATTCAAACGGCTCATTTCGGCACTCCTCCCAAAAAGCCGTAAATCCAATGTTCACCGAGTGTTTTGGTATAGTCAATTTTCGGTAAATTGGTTTCTTCCGATTTCCTGTCGGAAGTTTCAATAATATCTTTCAGAAGGTTTCTTACTTTGGTTTCTCCGTTTTCACTGTCGAAAACAAATACCGATTCCGGAAAATCTTCAAATTCATTGACCACCTGCGGACTGTGGGAAGTGAGTATAATCCGAATGTCTTTTTTATCGGTCAGCTCAAAAATGAAATTCATCACTTCGTGTAATCTCCGGGGATGAATCCCTTTTTCGGGTTCTTCAATCATCAAAAGTTTTGGTGGAGAAGGCTGATGAATAATAGCTAGCAATGCCATGAAGTATAAGGTTCCTTCAGAAACTTCATCTGCCATAAACCCCCTGCCGTAAACATCAAATAAAACGATTTGTTTTGGTATTTTTCCATTGATCTCTACCTTTTTAAAACGGATATCTTTGATTTCCGGTAAGCATTCGGTTAAATCTTTTTTTATAGCAGAAAATATTTCAGGTTGTTCATCCCGCATGTTGTCAAAAAACGAAACGAGATTGGAAGCATCGGAATTAACATAATCATCTGTTCCCAATGATCCAGGTATTTTGATTTGATTGGGATCGGGGGAGTAGATGCGAATGTTATGGGATATTTCTTTTAAAAACTGAGCAATTTCAGAATTAAGATTTTTCTGGTAAAACAAACTTGATACACTATTTAAACTATCGGAACTTATAGCAATAGCGGCAATTTTATTCCGATATACTATTAGAAGATAATTACTATTCAACTGATTATAATTTAGAGAATCAAAGCCCATTCTTTCGGTATAAAACACTTGAACGGTAAAGGTCGAAATCACATCTTCTGATTTTTTCCAACTCCCTATACTGAAATCATCTGGTAATTCTTTTGTTGTTTCACCAATAAATTCCCGTTTGATAATTTTGTTGTTCTCATTTAGCCCCCAAAATTCAACAATATAATATTCAAAGGTTTTATCCTTTTTTTTGCAAAAAGTAAAAGAAATTGGTTCCTTGAAAACGGTGGAATTCTCATCACCAAAGCCGAAATAACTACGTCTTAATTTTTCGGGAGCAATGGAAACTTTATCTGATAAAATGGAATTGAAAAGATATTCCAGAGCTGTAAAGACATTTGTTTTACCGGAATTATTGGGGCCGATAAACAGGTTGATTTTTTGCAAATCGAACCTGACGTTTTTTAAACTTTTAAAATTCTTAATTATTAGTGTGTCTATCATTTTTCAGTAGTTTGAGTAAGCAACAAAGGTAATATTATTCAAACGAATTCGCAAACCGGGGATTATTACGTGTTTTTTTCATACGCCTGCACAATCCGTGTTACCAGTTTATGCCGGACAATATCTTTTTCGTTGAGGTAAATAAAATCGATGCCTTTTATATTTTTCAAAATGTGCTGTGCCTGCAAAAGTCCCGAGTTTTTATGGTGGGGCAGGTCAATTTGCGTTATGTCGCCGGTAATAATAAATTTTGAATTCTTTCCCATGCGGGTGAGGAACATTTTCACCTGACTCTCGGAAGCGTTCTGTGCTTCGTCGAGAATCGCAAAGACATTACCAAGTGTTCGCCCGCGCATATAAGCCAGCGGAGCAATTTCGATGGTGTCATCTTCAAGATATGAGAGCAGCTTTTGCGTAGGCAGCATGTCGCGCAAAGCGTCATAAAGCGGCTGAAGATAGGGATCGAGCTTCTCTTTCATGTCGCCGGGCAAAAAGCCGAGACTTTCGCCGGCTTCCACGGCAGGTCGTGTCAAAATAATGCGTTTTACCTCTTTATTTTTCAACGCGCGTACGGCCAGTGCCACAGCGGTATAAGTTTTCCCTGTTCCGGCGGGGCCAATGGCAAAGATCATGTCGTTTTCAGCCATGCTCTTCACCATTTTCTTCTGATTAGCCGTCAGGGTTTTAATCAATTTTCCATGGCTGCCATAAACCAGCACATCTTCTTTTAATGTAGTACTACCTCTCATAAAAGGGGTATCATCGTCCTGCTCCATAATTTGAACAATCGCTTTGTCATTCATTTTCCCAAACCGGTCGAAATAAACAAGTAACAAATCCATACGTTTCTCGAAAACGTCGATTTCCGAAGATTCGCCGAGGAGTTTTATCATGTCTCCGCGAACAATAATTTTTAATTTTGGGAAAATAGCTTTTATATGGTTCAGGTATTTATCCCCGGGGCCGAAAAACTCCACCGGGTTCTCCATGTCAATCTGAATAATACTTTCACTCATAAGCGGCAACTAAAAACAGAACATCCTTTTAAAACTTCAAAATTATTAAAAATAGCACGAATAACTACCCGAATTTACTTAATTTTGAAAAGTTTATTGCAAAAGACCTAATTCACAAGAACAGTATGGCCATTATTACCTTAACGAGCGATTGGGGAGATACGGACTATTATCCGGCAGCCGTCAAAGGGCATATTCTGCAAGAGTTGCCTGATGCTGTTATTGTGGATATTACCCATAAAATTCCCCGGTTTGACACGCGGGAAGCTGCTTATGTCATTCGTCATGCTTACGGAAATTTTCCTCGTGGTACTATCCACATCATTGGTGTAAACACGGAAGAGAGTCTTGATGAACCACATCTTGTCGTCCTTTATGACGGACATTATTTTATCGGCGCCGACAACGGTATTTTTTCGCTCATCTTTAACACAGACAAAGAACCTGAGAAAATATACACGCTGGATATTCCACTTGACAGTGAAAAATTTACCTTCTCAAGTCGTGACCGGTTTGCAAAAGCGGCGGTTATGCTGGCCCGCGGCGAAAACATAGAAACTTTGGGAGAAGTCTGTCCCGGGCTGAACAAAAAACTGGACTACGAACCATCTTTCAACGCATCCGGAATTCGTGGCATGATTATTCATATCGACTCATACAGAAATGCTATTACCAACATTCCACATTCCCTGTTTGACCGGGTAGTGGGTAAACGACCATTTTCTATCTATTTTCGAGGTTATCAGTGTAAAACAATAGGTGAAAGTTATTCTGATGCAGGCGGAAATGCAAACCCTGTTTGTTTATTCGGTAGTAACGATCTGTTAGAAATTGCTTTGCGCAACTCTACGGCAGCTACACTTATGGGGCTCAAACTTAACGATCCGGTAAACATTATTATTGAGTAGGAATTAACCGTTTTCAGACAGTAGATTTTTTATTTTTCAGGTTACGCAGATATTTTTCACTTTTAAAATAGAGCCACAGGGTTGTTTCCCCAATGGCAAACCCAAGCAAAGCTCCTCCCAAAACATCGCCCGGATAATGGACGCCAAGATAAACACGGCTGTAAATAATCAGCAAGGCCCATGTCCACATAATCCATCTTATCCAAGGTCGTTTCTGTCTGAAAATCCCAATGATAAATGTTAAAATGGCAAAGCTGTTAGCCGCATGCGACGACACAAATCCATATTGTCCGCCACAAGGTTGTATCATGTGCAACAATCCCTGCAACGCCGGGTCATGACAAGGTCGTAAACGCATAAAAACATTTTTAAACGCATGTACCGAAAGCTGGTCGGCAGCCGTTAAGGTTAACGTTACAAAGACAAGAACCAAAAATCCGTACCACTTGTTATCCCTGAATATCCAGTAAATTAATAGGGCATACAACGGAAACCAAAATACCTTACTGCTGAAATCCAACATAAGCGGATCAAAAAACGGGCTGTGATGTCCATTTATAAATAATAGAACCGTGGTGTCGAGATGGAGAAAAAAATCAAGCATAATAAATGGTTATTTTTTCTTTTTCCGTTTTCCGTTTTCCTTTTTTCTTTTTTCTGTGTATTTCAACGCTTTTTTCATCATATCGTAATAATTCGTATTAAAGGGATTTCTTCTAATAAGAGTCTCTATATAAGTTTTTGCCCTTCGGCCTCTTCTTTTTGCCAAAGCTTCTTTGGCTTTACGCAAATAGTAGTCGTCTCCCGAGCAGACATACCCCGGATTTTTTCCCAATAGGGATATAACGGCATTTAGAGAATCTGTTTGGGTTCCTTTCATGGTAAACTGAAAAGGAACAGAAAATCTTGTGTATTTAATATTATGACATTTATTCCAATGACCTTTTGTAGCCTGCATAAACTTGGATATCGCTGCATCCAGACCAAAACGTAAAGGATTTTTTATTCTGATATTGTGGAGGTTACCATCACAATCTACCTGAAAAGAAACTACCATAATACCGATAACACAGTTTTTCCTCGCTATGTCGGTATATTTTACCGTTTTTAGAAACAGTGCTTTAAAACCGTAGAAACCACCTCTGAATCTGTAGTCCAGCAAATTATGGATTTGCTTGTTACGACTTTGTGCCACGCTAACCGATTGCTGAGCAAAAGCCATACTCCCTGAAAATATCAAAACAAACATCAAAAAAAGAAATTTTTTCCGCATAGTGATTACTCTATTAAAAGGAAGGGCTAAAAATACACAATTTATTCAGAATATTGTTTCCGTTATTCACTCAAATTTTCGACGATAAAATAAAAAAAGTTGCCCTATGAAAAGGCAACTATCAACATACAAATCGTTAATTGAAAGGGTATTACTCTGTGGTAAGAGCTTTCATGGCATCTTCGATATGCCCCGGTGTTTTAATAATTTTCATAAAAGTACCCATACCGAGTTCCGGCCAAAACAGGGCAATGCGGTATTTTCCTGCCAGTGAAGTGGCTTTCGTTCCCTGAAGTATTATTTCATAAGGCATGGCAGCAATGTGGCTTTCGCCAATGGTAGGCAAAAAATCTGCTTCACCGGTTTCCGGGTTTAGCAAAGCCACACCAAAAACAGCGATTTTCTTTTTCGGAAAAATCAGCTGGTACACTTTTTTGGTATTTCCTTTTTGCGCCGCCAGATTTTTTTGAATAATCCGTAAACCATCTTCAAAAGAATCGAAATTTGCCAGTTCATCAGGATCATCGAAATAGGGCATAAATATTTTATAATGATAATGAACCAGCCGGCCTTTATCAACGGTTCCACCAAAAGGAGTCAAATTTCCCATCTTACCAAAAAGGTCTGTTATCTCTTTGGATTGCACTTTAAGCGCATCCTCCCGGCCATTCATCTGTTGACCCCAATAGGCAAGAAACATATATTCGGGATTTAAAATACTTAGTATTGTTTTCCCATCCGTTCTAATAAAACCGGCTTTTAAAACAGCTCCCAGCGGTCCCCGGTCGGGAAATTTCAGGCTGAGTTGTTTTAAGCTGTTACTGGTAAAACAAAGTACAAAAAGCGTATCTTTATTTTCCGGATGATACGAACCGATAATTTCATATCCCGCACCGGTTAAAGCAGTTTTAACTTCATTGCTAAGCTCGGAAATGGTTTTGTCGAACCGGCCCACCTCATAAAAAGGTTGTAATTCCTGCGCAGAAACGGACGTCCCCACAAGAAAAAGAAACATAAGAATAATGTTAACTTTACTTTTCATCTTTTAATTGTATTAAAAATAATTGTACAAATATAAACCAACGGTTAACGAATAAACAACTCTTGTTAAATTTATAACGATTAAAAATAACCCGTTATCGTAAGAACACTGTAAAGATGCAAAGTTCAGCAAAGAAAAAACGATTATTTCTGCAAAAAGTATCCTTCCAAAGTCGAAATCAAAGTACATTCAACCGGTTGGCATCCTGTTTGATAAAAATAAACAGCAGAATGGTGAACGCCCAAAGCGAGGAGCCGCCATAGCTGAAAAACGGGAGCGGGATTCCCACTACGGGGAAAAGTCCAATGGTCATGGCAAGATTTACCGCAAAATGAAAAAACAAAACGGAAGCCACACCATAGCCGTAAATCCGGCTAAAAGCCGACCTCTGTCGTTCGGATAATTGGATAATACGTATCAGCAGGGCGAGAAACAGCAAAATCAGCACCATAGAGCCCAAAAAGCCACGCTCTTCGCCTACCGTACAAAAGATAAAATCGGTACTTTGTTCGGGTACGAAATGGTTGCGGGTAAGCATTCCTTTCAGATAGCCTTTTCCGATAAAGCCACCGGAACCAATGGCTATTTCTGACTGGTTCACATTGTAGCCGGCGCCGTGCGGGTCTTCTTTCATGCCCAGCATAACCTCTATCCGGATGCGCTGATGAGATTCAAGCACATGCTTAAAAGTATAGTCAACCATAGAAACAAAAATCAACGATACAAAAAGACTGCTCAGCCAGATTTTCCATTGATGACGCAAGCTACGAAACAGCGCAAACAGCAGAACTGCCAGCGCTACCAAAACTATGGCTACATAAAACTCTCCGAATTTTATAGTAATAATAAACAATGCCGCAAGCAGAAGACCAATCACAATTATCCAGCCGGAAAGTCCTTCACGGTAAAGCACGAGGATAAACGAAAAATAGACCAGTGCCGAACCGGTGTCGTTTTGCATCAAAATCAACAGGACGGGAAAACTTATTATGGCAACAGCCACCGCTTTTGTTTTAAACAAACGCATATCAGTCTGCATCTTGCTGAGATATTTTGCCAATGCCAATGCCGTAGCAAATTTGGCAAATTCGGCTGGTTGCAGTGCAAAATTTCCTATCTGAAACCACGAGCGTGAGCCGGCCACCGTCTCCCCGAAAAGCAAAATGCCAATCAGACTAAGCATAATCAGGAAATAAAAAACATAAGCAAACGAAGAAAAGAATTTGGCATCAATCACCAGTATCATAAAAGCAAGCAATAGCGCCAGGCCAATCCAGAGTAGTTGTTTACCATAACGCTCGGACAAATTAAAAATTGATACACTTTCGCTGCTTCCCGAAGCTGAATAAAGACTCAACCAGCCGTAAACCACCAGACTTAAGTATAAAACTACCGTAAGCCAGTCCATGTTTCTCCAGAAATTTTCCTGCTTTCTCATGGCTTTTTCAGTTTTTGATTATGGATTAAATCTGCGTTGATGATGCGTTTTTCCAACAGTGGGCGTTTTGTTTTTCCGCGCAGATATTTTTCTATCATCAAACTGGCAATGGGCGCAGCCCAGGCAGCGCCGTATCCGGCATGTTCAACAATGACAGCAATGGCAATTTTGGGATGTGCCACGGGAGCAAATGCCATAAAAATAGAGTTGTCTTTACCATTCGGAACCTGAGCGGTTCCTGTCTTTCCGGCCTGGCTCATACTACTCATGTAATAAGCGTGGGCCGTTCCATGCGTTGAGGTAAACACCTCTGTCATGGCCTCCCTCGCAACTTTATAATAGGATTGGTTAAAGGGCACCTTATATTTTTTATGATATTTCCCCGAAATGGTATCATCACCGGACATACTGATTAAAAAGTGTGGTTTCACATAATAACCTCTGTTGGCAATGATGGCTGCTACGTTTGCAAGCTGTACAGGGGTTACCAGTATTTCACCTTGTCCGATACTCAACGAACGGATAGTCATTGCATTCCAGCTTCCGTGATATACTTTATCATAATATGCCCGGGTTGGAATATATCCCGGCTTTTCAAAAGGAATATCCGTATTAAAACGATGTCCCAGACCGAAGCTAATCACTTTTTTACGCCACGCGTCAAAAGCATCATGTATGTTGGCATACTTCGGATTATCGATAATGGCACGGAAAGTTTTCCAGAAATAGGAATTAATGGAGACTGCAATAGCCAACTTCATTTGCACAGGCGAAATATAAGAATCGGAGGGAATAGGTTTGGAGGCAGGTCCCTGATTGGTGAACCAGGTATTCGCAGTAACCACCCCCTCCTGCAAGCCGATAAGTGCTTCTATCAATTTGAATGTGGAACCGGGCGGATAAGTCCCGGATGCGGCACGATTCATTAATGGTTTTAAACTATCATGCAGTAGTTTGTTGTAATTTTCAGAACGCTGACGTCCGACCAAAAGGTTAGGGTCATAAGTCGGGCTGCTGACAAAAGCCAAAATCTCACCGGTTTTGGGAGCAATGGCCACAATACTCCCTTTTTTATTTTTCATCAAAAGCTGCCCGTAAGCCTGTAGTTTTTCATCGAGACTCAGGGTTAAATCAGCTCCAGGTATTGATAGCGTATCAAATTTTCCGTTTTGGAAACTTCCTTTCACGTTGTTGTGAACATCTACCTCAACAAGCCGAGAGCCTTTTTTCCCGCGCAGTTCTTTTTCGTAAAACATTTCGATGCCCGATTTCCCGATATAATCGCCCGGCTTATAATAAGAATCACGCTTCAAATCACGCTGATTTACCTCTCCCACGCTTCCCAATAGCTGGGCGGCAATGGGATACGGATAGTGGCGTAACGTTCTGGTTTGAAAATAAAATCCGGGAAACTCATACATAATCTCTTCAATGGGCCCCTTATCTTTTTGAGAAAGCTGTTTCAAAAAAATGGAGGGTTTGTAATAAGAATAGTGTTTTGCTTTTGCCATCATTTTGATAAAAAAAGCCTTACTAATCTGCAACAACCGGCAAAATTTGAGTGTATCCATACTTTTCACCTGTCGCGGAATCACCATAAGATCATATACGGCATCGTTATACACCAGTAGTTTGTGATGACGGTCGTAAATACGGCCTCGCGCCGGATATTCAATTACACGGCGCAATGCAATATCACGCGCAGAGAGCTTATATTGATTAGTATAAACCTGTAGGTAAAACAGACGCACAAGTATAACCACAGCCACTAATGTAAACCCGGCTATTATCACATATTTCCTTGCTGAATAATCCTTTCGGTACATGAAATAATTGAGAAATAATTGAGAAATCCCAATTACAAAAGTAGAAAATTTAAAGGCATGCTTTCATTTCGTGGAAATAATATTTGAGGCAGCTCTAAAAAGGTTTTGATTTGATTTCCGCCACTTTTACCCCTTAGTCCCATAGAGGGGAAGTGGCTGAAAATCAATGTGTCCTTTAGGATGGGGGAAACGCTGATTTCATTACTCATCTTAATTTACCTTTTTAGACCTGCCTCATATTTCATTTGAATAAATCTCAAAAAACAAACCTCAAATAATCTTCAATGACCAATGCTCCAAAATCAAAACCGGAACCATATCGGTTTGGCATTTAAGCCATGAAAAAATACCGTAAGACTTGTTCTAATTTCTTTGAATTCAACAGTCCGTAAAAACATTTTGCATAACCAATTTGTTTAATTTTGCAGCCTTAAAATACTTAGATGAAGCAAGCAGATACGATATTGCGAAAACCGGACTGGCTGAAAATAAAAATTCCTTCCGGAAAAGAATATATCTCTGTGAAAAACATAGTGGCCGAACACAAACTCCACACCATTTGCACCAGCGGGCATTGTCCGAACATGCATGAATGCTGGGGCAGAGGAACAGCTACTTTAATGATTCTGGGCGACATCTGCACCCGAGCCTGTAAATTTTGCAACGTCAGGACCGGAAGACCATTGCCGGTGGATTTACAGGAACCTCAACGCGTAGCGGAATCCATCCGGTTGATGAAGCTGAAACACGCCGTACTCACTTCGGTGGACCGGGACGATTTAGATGATGGCGGAGCTTGCATTTGGGCTATGACCATTCGTAAAATTAAAATAATGAGCCCGCAGACTACCATCGAGACACTCATTCCCGACTTTGATGGCCGCGAAGAACTTATCCGGCAGATAATTGATGCCGGTCCGGAAGTTATTTCGCACAATCTGGAAACCGTTCGCCGAATCACACCACTGACACGTAGCCGTGCCCAATACGACCGTAGCCTGAAGGTACTGAAATATATAGCTAATTCGGGAACAATGGCTAAATCGGGGATTATGGCAGGCCTGGGCGAAAAACCCGAAGAGGTTTACGAACTTATGGACGACCTTCTGGAAGTCGGTGTTTCCGTGCTGACTATCGGACAGTATCTGCAGCCGACCAAAAAACATCTTCCCGTAAAAGAATATGTGTCGCCCGAACAATTCAAAGAATATGAACGTGTGGGTCTAAAAAAGGGGTTCCGGTTTGTGGAAAGCAGCCCTTTGGTAAGGTCTTCGTATCATGCCGAAAAACACGTACCAAAAATAAATTAAAAAAATATGGAAAAAAATATTACCATCAAGCTAGTAGATTTAGGATTTATTGATTTTGCCGAAGCCTGGGAATACCAAAAACAGCTTTTTGATAAAATCCTTGAAGACAAGCACAAAGGCTTGACCACAAATAATTATTTGCTCTTTTGTGAGCATGCCCCCGTTTATACTTTGGGCAAAAGTGGTGTCAAAGAAAATCTGTTGGTAGATGAGAAATGGCTTGAAGAAAACGGTATTTCTTTTTATCAGATTGATCGTGGTGGCGACATCACGTTCCATGGTCCGGGACAACTGGTAGGTTATCTTGTTTTAGATGTTGATAACTTCAATAGTTCCATCAAAGAGTTTATTTTCGATATCGAAACGGTGCTTATCCGCACAATTAAACATTTCGGTTTGGGAAGTGAACGTATCGAAAGGGCAACGGGTGTCTGGCTCGATGCCGGCATAAAAGGAAAAGAGCGAAAAGTTGCCGCCATCGGCATGCGCATTCACAATAAAGTAAGCATGCATGGTTTTGCTCTCAATGTGAATACCGATTTGGATTATTTTAACCATATCAACCCCTGCGGATTTCATGACAAAGGCGTTACTTCGTTACAAAAAGAGTTAGGCCGTGAAATAGACATGAAAGACGTTAAAAGCCAGGTGATAAGAGAATTTGAAATAATTTTTGAATCTAAATTTATTAACGATTAGCCGGTTTCCCCGGACGGCTTTTTTTCCATCATCATGCGTAAAACATTCAGCGATTTTATTTTGCCCAGCTCCGGGAGATGAAGCTGATAGAACGTCAGCAGGGTGTCCAGCACCAACCGTCTTTCGGACGTTGAAATGTGTAATGTTTTTAAATCTTCGGTGGAAGCTTGCATCAATACAAAAAGCTTTTGTGCACCCAATCCTTCGGTAAAATAGGGGTGAAACGGCCTGTGTGCTGAAAAACCGGCATCCTGCAAATCAAACACGCTGAGCGTATCACTTGAAGTTGTATCAATTTTAGGATAAAAACCTAAAAACCTGCTGAGTTGCAACAAAAAAAAGAGATGAAAATTTAAAAAATATTGCTTTTCGAGGTCAAACCAAACCAGGCTGTGATAAATCCACTGAAACAGCTCTTTGTTGGAAACCTCTTCACGAACACACTTGTAAAGTATTTCATCGAGAAACAGTAAAATGCTCTGCTTTTCGATGGAAAACGGAATGTGGTGCCAGTGATAGTCCACCCGTGCTTCTTTGATGTGTTGCAGGTTTTGGCCCGGCTTATGGTAAACTTCCAAATCAAGCAAAGTCAACGGCTCAAAAAGTGCAGGTTTCAGTTTGGCTTTTTTACTACGTATGCCTTTTACGATGTACGACTGTAAACCGAGTTCTTCGGTAAAAATCTTCACAATAAGCGACGTGTCACCATATTTAAAATACTGAAAGACAATCCCTTTTGTTTGTAAAATCATAAGCTGCAGAAATCTGTTAGTGAATAACGAGAATTTTGGTAACCATACTTTCCATACCGTCGCTATTGGTAATAAAAACAAGATAAACGCCGGTGGCAACATGCACGTGATTAAATGAATAACCATTCCACACTGCCTGTCCGCCTTCGGCTTTGGTTTCGTAAACGAGGTTACCATAGCTGTCTGTAATTTTTACGGAAGCATCTGTAACAAGACCTTTGATGGCAATAAGTCCGGTATAATTTTCACGTACCGGATTGGGGTAAGCAAAAACATTTGAATATTTTTTATTTCCAGGTGTGGCAGTCCCGCGATAGGAGATCAGCCCTTTATCCGTTCCGATAAAAACCTCTCCGTCTTTGTCGATGGTAATTCCGGTAATATTATTGGAAAGCAGCGGACTGTTTTCGGTGGTAAAGTGGTGTATTTCTTTCAGACCATCGGGTGAGAAAAGAAAAACACCGGCTCTTTGTGTTCCGATCCATTTCCTGTTGCCACCATCCACGGCAATAGCTGTAACCGTTTCGGTACCGAGCAAAATATCCGCCAGGCCCGTACCGTCGTTGCGGGGAACCAGAATTTGCTGCGCATCAAAATCGGCTCCCGGCTTAAAAATGTCCGCCGGTGAATAAAACACATTAATCCCTTTGTCGGTACCAACCCAGACCTGTCCGTTATTATCGGTGGCAAACGAATATACAGCGCTACCCTGGATGTTTCCGTTACCACGCGAGGAGTTAAGCACTTTCACCTGATCGTCGGACGGGTCACTCACCGTACCGTTGTAATTATAGACAATCACCATCCCGTTGTTTCTCATTTTTATCCAGATATCATTGTTTTTGTCCACCATAAGGCTACCTACATCAATGCCACTAAGGCTGGCGCCGAGATTGAACGACTGCCAGCTTCCATTATTTTTCAACACTGACAGCAACCGCGTGGCGCCTGAATTGGCCACCCACAAATTGTGGTTACTGTCAAAATCGAGGCCGCTCACCAGAACTAAGTCCGGATTTTTGTTCCAGGGTTGTAAACTGCTGTTGTTACGCGAATAAATCGTTGTCAGCTTCTGATTTTCAAACTTCAAAATACCATCCTGAAAAGTACCCACATAAGCTATTTGCGGATTGTCGGGATCAACTTTCACACAAACCGGATCACTGATACTGTCGAAAGCCGGCGTGTTACTTTTGTCGAAAGTTTGCCATTGCCCGTCGTGAAAAGAGAAAACACCGTCATTAATATAAGATTTACTCCAGTCGGCATGGTAACCGCCCGGAACAACCCATACATCTTCGCCACGGGAATCGAGGCCGAAAACATTAACACTTCCAGGTCCGTTGGGTTGAATCAGTTCTTCGTTGTTGTTCTGGTTCTGCGACTTTAACAAACCTTTGTTATTTGTCCCAATCCATACATCATTTTTCACATCGCCACGGGCAGCGAGAGGTTCAATACCTTCGTCATTGACTTTGTTAACATAAAATACCCTTTTCCCGGATTTATCGTACCCATCTACCCAATAACGGTTTACAAGTAGCAGGGCGTCACCATCGGCATTCAGCTGAAAATGATGACTGTGGTTTGAAGGAAGGTAATAGTTCCATTTGTTTCCGTCAAAAACATAAAGCGTATCACCATCCCATTTACCGGAAGTGTAATTAGCATAAATTTTACCGCCAAAAGCGGTGATAAGGTTGTAAGTTTGCCGTGGAACGGGTAGCCGTGTTTCCAAATGCCATTGCTTATAATCGGCCGGATTTGTGGCGTTCAGGCTACTGTAATAAATTCCTTTGGCGGTTGCGGCAAACAACGCCGTGTCGTTGGCAGTCATGTCCAGCACGTCCAGGGCGCTGCCATCAGGACCAATGTAGTAAGTATCTTTAATTTCATGCTTTTTCATGTCCAGTACAACAATACCGAAACTACACGAGAGATAGGCAAAATTATCTTTGAAAAAAATGTTATTGATAGTTTTTATTCCGAGCATGTATTTGTTAAAAATGTCGGGTATGTTCACCACATTTCCTTTGTTATCAATCAAATCGATATTAGCATCGCTGTAGGCCACCAAAAGTTGCCCGAATTTATTATCGTAATCTATTTTTTTGATTCCCAAATCACTCAAACCTTTCACCTTTCCGAAAATGGAAATTTTATTGTCCTGAAGCCGATAAGTAAACAGCGAATAAGGCGTGGCAGCATAAATCAGACCGGGTGTAACGGCCACATCAATAACTTTATTGTAAGGCAGATGTGAACGCCATTGGCCAATACCAATTTGTGCCTGTAATACCGGCGAAAAGAACAAAAAATTTAAAAAAGCAAGGAGAAAAAATCTTTTCATAAAAAGTAAACGTAATTTTAAAACAATTATTGAAGCTGTTTAAAGTTAAATGGGATTTTCGAGAGGAACAGAAATGATGCTGATGAGGTTTCCTTCCTATTTTAAATATCCGTTTTCATAATAATTTTCCGATTGTCATCGGGGTTGCCATCACGTATGGTTTCCTTGCGGACTATTTTAGTGAGGTAAAGCTACCAAAATCAGAAAAAAAGAGAAAGAAAACATGTGATATCTTTTCCACTAATGGTTTATCATTTTACCCTTTACCCGTCTGATATTTTTTTGCAAATTATACCGATCGTTTTTTATCACTTTCAACACAGCCCTGCTACTCCTCGGCTCAATATAATAGACAAGTGTATCATACTTCACTTTTCCGTAATTGTTACTCCATTTATTGGCCGAAATCTGGTATTGATTTTCATCATTAAGTACGAATTTCAAAAAGCGATAGGCGCCATTTTCAAAAGCCACACTGATATAATTGCCACCTTCGCTAACGGCCACTCCCGGTGTGTTTTTCGGAATAATAATTTTTTCGACATATTGGCCGTTTAAGAGTTTTATTTCTCCACGAGCCACTTTGGTATCGGCATAACTTAAATTACGCCGGAGGATAATCTTTCTGGAGTTATAAAACTGAATTTTATCTAAACTCAGAAAATTTTTGTTCAGATTATTCCGCATATCCTGGCTGAAATAGATAGTTTTTGAGCATGAAGAGATTAGCATTAAAAAAGACAAGCCGAATAATAATATGTAAAATCTTTTCATAATTAAATGATTTTTAGTTTTTTGGACATTTCCAACATGCGTTCTATCGGTTTACGTGCCAGCTGCATAACCTGTTCATCCAGTGTTATGACCGGTACTTCATTTTTTAAAGCCAAATATAGCTTTTCCATAGAATTAAGTTTCATATAGGGACAATCGTTGCATGAGCATGTTTCGTCCGAAGGTACCACAAGAAATTCTTTTTCGGGCGACTGAATATACATTTGATGTAAAATACCGGTTTCCGTAGCTACAATAAATTTTTTGGAAGGATCGTTTTTGGTAAATTTCAATAACCCTGTAGTGGAACCCACAAAATCTGCCATCTCCAAAATCTGCGGTTTACATTCGGGATGCGCCACAATCTTAGCATCTGGATGTTCTTCTTTTAGTTTAAGAATAGATTCAACGGTTAAAATATCATGAACTTCACAACTACCATCCCAAAGCACCATGTTACGGCCGGTAATGCGATTCACATAGCCGCCGAGGTTACGGTCGGGGGCAAAGATAATTTTCTGATCTTTGGGAAACGATTCCACAAGTTTCACTGCGTTGC
>CAZRAW010000047.1:0-16105 GCA_964598065.1 uncultured Lentimicrobiaceae bacterium | reverse complement strand
ATATTATTTTAGTGTATTTTTTCATGATCTTTTACTTTTTAAATGAATTAAAAATGATAACTAATTCCTAATCCTGGAACTACCGTGTTGGTCTTGTAATAACCTACGGCATTGGCAGGCAGATAATTCATTTTCGAGTTTTGTCCAAAAAGCTGTATAAAGGATGCGTCAATGCTCAATCCTTTAACAGGCAAGTACGAAACCCCGAGGGTATATGCAAAAGTGTTGAGCGTAACGGTCTCGGGTGAGAAATAATCCTTGTTGGCAGGAGATGTTTCATAATAAGCCCCGGCGCGTAACAGCAATTTATCGGACACTTTATACTGAATTCCGATTCGTGGTATCCAGTTGTCTTTATACAACCGCGGACTGGTTGAATTCAATAATTGCGGATTAGTCTTAAACTTAAAAGATAAAGAATCATATACACTCCACCTGACCCAGTCTAATTCGGCAGCGAGCAGTACTTTTTTTGTTACCTGATAAGCTACGCCAATGTCAAGATTGGAGGGGAGAGGAAGGCTGGAACTAAAGTGGTTAGTGGCAGGAATCATGGCGCTGAGCGCATCGGGAACATGAAATGTGGCGTCTCCGTTTTTAATATCCATATTAATTCTTGAGCGATAGGTAACGCCTACCGACCATTGGTCAGAAGCTTTGTAATGTGCTCCCACATTAAACCCGAAGCTATGCGCTTTTCCATTTAAATGCACGCCGGAGTTACCGCTGTAGTTCAACGCCCGGTTCATGTCAACGCTACCCGATACAAAAACCAATCCGGCGCCAATACCGAATTTATCTCCCATTTTAATGGAAACGGTTGGCTGAAAATAAACGGCCTGAAGCGAAATGTTCTGAATTAAATATTTCAAAGCCCAGTTATTGTTCCATTTCTCTGCACTGCCGTATGGCGTATAGATGGCAAGTCCCACGGCAATATTTTTACTAACTTTTCCCGCCACATAAAAATAAAAGGGCGTTCCCACAGGATTGTCCGTCCGGGCAATGTAGTTACTCTCGTACTTCTCGAAAGTAACGTTGGCAAAAATGCCACTTCCACCCAAATCAAACCCAAACTTTCCTTTCATAAAAGACAGGGCTCCCGGATTATAAAACATAGAACTCACACCAAATTGGAGAGGAGTGCCTATCAATCCCATCCCTGTTTGTTTATTGCCTTCGAGGCGCACCTGGTAACCACCGGCAAAAGCGGTTGCCGATATAAAAACCAACGCCATTACAAAAAACATACTAATTTTCTTCATAGGTATATAGGTTTAAATGAATAATGATTCGCAATAATTACTGAGAATAAAAGATGTATATTGAGTAGAACCAAGTGTTTTGGGGGTTTAACCCCGGAATATCAGGAATTTCAGAAAAAATCTCCATGCTGTGTGTTTTGAAAAAGACACGTTATTTTTTACAAAATACATATTTTATTTATTATTTAATTTGCTTTCTTTTCATAAATATGAGTTACTTTTACCTGTACTTATGCTTTCTTTCCGTAAGTTAACACAACCTCTTTTTACTCATACTAAAATAAAATCTTATTGTTTAACGACAGATTTCTTAAAAAGTTTGTTTTTTTTTCACAAAAAAGATCAAAACTTATTATTTATACTGGTTTTAAAAAAGAAAGCGGCAGCGTTAATGGACAAAAGGCAGGATTTTCAGCAGGGCTGAAAAGCAAACTTAACATGTAAAAAGAGCTTAAATTTCTCCATTTAGCACTTTCCAGGCCAGTTCGGGTTGGAAGCCTTTCTGCACAGCATAACGCACCAGCTTATTTTGTCGGGTAAATTCGTCTTCGGCTTTTACCTCTTTGGCAGACAATACGGCTTTGAGGGTGTTGATGTACTCCTCCTCTTCAATTTCACTGAGCCCTATTTGAATAAAGAGATCGGGAATTTGTTTTTGCTTTAATGCATAGGAAATTTTGTTTCTGCCCCATTTGTTGTGTCGCAGTTTGCCTATGGCAAAAGCTTTTACAAAACGCTCTTCGTTGATATAATTCTCAGCTTTGAGGATACGTATAATTTCCTCCAGCGTCTCTCCGGTAGCTTTCCACTGAAACAATTTTGTTTTTACATCAAAGATACAGCGCTCCTGATAGGCACAATAGTTACGGGCTTTTTCCAGCAGGTATTCGGGAGGGGGCGGTGTCATTGCTTTTGTTTTAATATTCGTGTAGCCGAAGATACAAAAAATCCGAAAGTGATAATATTTTATTCCCATATTTCAAACCGGTATCCACGTTCTGTGAAATGTTTCAGAAACCGGGGCAGGACATACAGCATGTTTTCTTCCGCTTTGACACTATCGTGAAAAACCACAATGCTGCCACGCGACGTTTTGCTCATGGCAATATCAAGGCAATCTTCTTTTGAGGTATCGGCATCAAAGTCGTAGGTTACTACCGACCACATTACCAGCTGGTAATTTTTTTTCAGGTATTTCATTTGCGAAGGCCGTATTTTACCGTAGGGCGGCCTGAAAAATCGCGATCGCACCAGCTTATTGCAGGCTTCAACATCTTCAAAATAGAGGTCATCCGGTGTCCGCCAGCCATTAATGTGATGATAGCTGTGGTTACCAATTAAATGACCCGAATCAATAACCTGATGATAAGTCTGAGGATATTTGTGCACGTTGTTTCCCACAAAAAAAAAGCAGGCTTTGGCGTCAAATTGCGAAAGAATATTCAGTACTTTTGGCGTGATGTCAGGATGAGGTCCGTCATCAAAGGTGAGGTAGATAGCATCGTTTGTAACAGGCACATTCCAAAGAAGTTCAGGAAATAAACGATGAAAAAATGTTGGCGTCTGAAATTTCATTTGATAGCAAAGATAAAGCCTTAACAAAGACAAATAACATTAACTGATAAAATAAAAATCATGAAACGACTTGTATTGGTTCGGCATGGCGAAAGTATCTGGAATAAGGAAAACCGTTTTACGGGATGGACAGATATTCCCCTTTCGGAACAAGGTGTTAAAGAAGCAAAAAGAGCAGGACAAACATTGAAAAAAGAGGGTTACCGATTCCGGTTGGCGTACACTTCTTATCTGACCCGCGCTATAAAATCACTCTGGATAGTGTTGGAAGAGATGGATTTGATGTGGATTGAAGAGCGCAAAAGCTGGCGGCTCAACGAGAAACATTACGGTAACCTGCAGGGGCTGAACAAAGCTGAAACCGCCAAAAAATTCGGTGATGAAAAAGTGTTAATGTGGCGACGTAGTTTCGATATTCCGCCCGATCCGCTGACTGCTGACGACGAAAGGAACCCCCGTTTTGACCCACGGTATGCCAATCTTACCCCTGAAGAACTTCCTTTGACGGAATCACTGAAAGAGGTGATTGATCGTATGTTGCCTTACTGGGAAAGCGAGATCAAACCTTCGCTGAAAGAGCAGGGCGATTTGCTCGTGGCTGCCCACGGAAACAGCCTGCGCGCCCTTGTCATGCACCTGAAAGGAATGAGCAAAGAGGAAATTATAAAATTCAATATTCCCACGGGAATTCCCTATGTGTTTGAATTTGACGATGACATGAACTTTGTAAAAGACTATTTCCTCGGCGATCCCGAAGAGGTGAAAAAGCTGATGGAAAAAGTAGCAAACCAGGCTAAAGGGAAATAATAAATTTTTGGTTTTGTATCGGGTCTGTTTGCCCGATGCAAAATTTTTATTTTTACTTCAGATGCTAATTTTAAACCGGAAACATAGCTATTCTTGTTTCTAAAAACAGATTTCTCCGTGTCCAAAACCTGGATTATCCCTGACATACACGGCTGCGTAGCTACATTCAAAATGATGGTTGAGCAGCAAATCAAGCCCGAAAAAATCGATCGTATGATTTTTCTCGGCGATTATATCGACCGCGGACCGGATAGTAAAGGTGTTGTTGATTTCATTATGAAACTGCAGGAGGATGGTTACAACATTTCGGCGCTCAAAGGAAACCACGAAGATTTCTGTGTGAAGGCCTGGGAAGCAGATAAAAACAGGAAAAGCGTTCTCGGGATAAAAGCCAAATCATTTCCTCAAAAAGAATGGGAAGCAAACGGCGGAATACAAACGCTGGAAAGTTTCGGCGCTATCTGGCCTTCTGAAATTCCCGAAAAATATATCCGTTGGATGGCGTCGCTGGAATATTTCGTAGAAACGGAAAAATTCGTTGCCGTCCACGCCGGCCTGAACTTTAACCTCGATGACCCTTTCAGCGATACACGTTCCATGTTATGGATAAGAGAATTCCGGGTAAAACCTGAAAAAATAAACAACAAAATCCTTATTCACGGCCATAATCCTGTCAATCTGGAACTTATCGATATGATGATCCGTAAAGAAAATCCGGATTTTATTGATTTGGATAATGGTATTTACGTAAACAACATACCCGGTTACGGTAATCTTGTCGTACTGGAAATCAACAGCATGGAGTACAAAGTGCAAACGGTGGTAGATGAAATATACGACAACAAACCGTATTAACCAGAGTTCGATATAAGATTTATCTCAAAAGAATAAATTTGCCGTCTTTTATTTCAATTCGTTCCACGAGAGCATCGAATTGCTCCCGTTGCAAAGAATCAACAACCACATCAGCGAGTTGCAATAGTCCGGGGACATCCTTTTTACCGGAAGTAATATTCTCCCCTTTTACCATAATAAACAGCCCCGGTTTGACAAATTTTCGTAAACTGTTCGACTCGCAAACAATCCAACTGGCATTTTTTAAGCTATTCAGAATCTGCGGAAAAGTATCTGGTAAAAAAGCATCTTCGGTTTGAATAAACCACGACTCAAAAGCTCCCGCTTTCAAAAATCGCATACTGTCCTTGTTGCCATCGTGTCGGGTTTCTTTTTTTATGAGGATTTTATCCCGGAATGACTTAACATCATGTCCGTGAAAACTTTCATTTCCCGGCTTGATATTGGCAATTTTCACGGCAGTAACCGGCACCTTTCGGCTAAACTTTTCAATCAGCTTCTCAGCGAGTGTGGTCTTGCCGGTATTTCGGTCTGTCCCGCCTACAATTATCCAGTTTGTGAGAAAATTCATTTTTATATCCATTTGATTACCAACACGTATTCGAGAAATGTATATTGTTTACAAATTAACAATATTTTTTGCTTTAAGAAACGATGATAGTTAATTAATTGTACATTTGTTGCGTCAAAAAAACACAAAATAATGGACAAATTATTTAGAAAAGATGCTTTCAATTACCATGCATTGGGACGTCCGGGGAAGATAGAAGTGATTCCTACCAAGCCCTATTCAACACAACGTGACTTATCATTAGCCTACACTCCGGGTGTTGCGGACCCCTGCCTGGCCATTAAAAAACACCCCGAAGATGTTTACAAATATACTGCCAAGGGTAATCTTGTGGCAGTTATTTCTAACTGCACAGCCGTTTTAGGACTTGGCAACATTGGCCCGGAAGCCGGCAAACCGGTTATGGAAGGCAAAGGCCTTTTGTTTAAAGTTTTTGCCGATGTAGATGTCTTTGATATTGAAATCAACGAAAAAGACCCCGACAAAATTATTGAAGTAGTAAAAGCCATTGCGCCTACCTTTGGCGGAATTAACCTCGAGGACATAAAAGCTCCCGAATGTTTTTACATCGAAGAGCGCTTAAAAGAGGAATTAGATATTCCGCTTATGCACGACGACCAACATGGGACAGCTATTATTTCTTCCGCCGGTTTGTTGAATGCAATGGAAATTTTGGGTAAAAAAATTGAAGACCTGAAAGTTGTGGTGAGCGGTGCGGGAGCTGCTGCTGTTTCCTGTACGAAATTATACATTGAGTTGGGTGCTAAACCCGAAAACATCATCATGGTCGATAGTCGTGGTGTTATCCACAAAGACCGTACTGACCTGAATGAAATAAAAAAACAGTTTGCCACTGACAAGCCTGTTCACACCTTAGAAGAAGCCTTAAAAGGGGCTGATATGTTTCTCGGTTTGTCTGTTGCCGGACTGCTGAAACCGGAAATGCTGAAAAGCATGGCCGACAATCCTATTGTGTTTGCTTTGGCTAATCCGGTTCCTGAAATATCCTATGAACTGGCTATAGCTACGCGCGATGACGTGCTCATGGCAACCGGCCGTTCCGATTTCCCCAACCAAATCAACAACGTTTTGGGATTCCCCTTTATTTTCAGAGGCGCCCTTGATGTAAGAGCAACAAAAATCAATGAGGAAATGAAACTCGCAGCTGCCAAAGCTCTCGCAGCACTGGCCAAAGAGCCGGTGCCCGAAGAAGTAAACATTGCTTTTGGTATCAGCAAGCTTAAGTATGGG
Organism: uncultured Lentimicrobiaceae bacterium; assembly: GCA_964598065.1. GTDB lineage: Bacteria > Bacteroidota > Bacteroidia > Bacteroidales > F082 > Sulfidibacterium. Next base: position 9,781 of record CAZRAW010000047.1, on the reverse strand, counting down.
AAAGATTACATCATTCCCAAACCTACCGATCCCCGCTTAATCGAAACTGTTGCTCCTGCAGTGGCCCGTGCGGCCATGGAATCAGGAGTAGCGAGAAAGTCGATTCAGGATTGGGAAAAATACAAAGAAGAACTTCGTAAACGTATGGGACTGACAAGTCCGCTGAAGCGCCAAATGAAAGGTGCCTGCCGCAGAGATCCCAAACGCGTACTGCTGGCGGATGCAGAACATTACAATATCTTGAAAGCCGCCGAAATTGTGGTCAACGAAAACCTTGCCAAACCCATTCTGATGGGGAACAAAGAAAAAATCAAAAAGATTATTGCTGAGCATGAACTGGAACTGAATGACATCCATATTATCGATCCAAAATCGGAGGAAAACAAAGAGAAAATGGACAATTATGGGCAACAACTCTTTGAAAAACGGAAACGTCGTGGCATAAGCCGCTTCGCTGCCAAAGAATACATGAAGCGTAACAGTTATTTCAGCTCCATGTTGGTCGAAAACGGGGAAGCCGATGCTGTTCTTTCAGGACTTACCCGCAATTATCCTGACACCATTCGTCCTGCCCTGCATGTTATTGGCAGAAAGCCTAATGTACATATTGTTAGCGGTATCTATATTATAATGACCAAAGAAGGCCCTCTGTTCCTCGGCGATTGTACGGTGAACAAGACGCCGACAACCGAAGATTTGGTGGAAATCACTTTACAAACAGCCGAGATTGTCAAACGCTTTAATCTGGAGCCCAACATTGCCATGCTTTCATACTCCAATTTTGGTTCGGTAGATGCTGATGACACGGTTAAAGTCCGTGATGCCGTGAACATATTGCACGAAAAATATCCGGAATTAAGTGTAGATGGCGAAATTCAGGCAAACATTGCCTTGGATCAGGAGTTGATGGAAGAGAGTTTCTCTTTTTCCAAGATTCTCGGTAAAAGAGTGAATACACTTGTTTTCCCCGATCTTTCTTCTGCCAATATTGCTTACAAGTTGCTGAACAAAGCAGCTGGTTTTGAAATCATTGGTCCGATTCTGAACGGAATGAACAAACCGGTTCACGTGCTGCAAATGGGTAGTGGCGTGAACGAAATTGTCAACATGATTATGGTCGCCGTTATGGATGCCCAGCAATAGTCGTTGACGATTTTTGTAAAATAATATCTTGTCCCTGTGGAAATTTTTCCGCAGGGATTTTTTTATCCCAAATGGCGCAAACATCCGTTTGTACAGTTATCCTGTTTTCTTCCATCTCAAAAAATCTTAGTATTTTGTCCTTTCATTTTTTAAAATTTGCTGAAATGATGAAGACAATCCCCGAACTTTTTGAAGGCAGTGTGGCAAAATATCCCGACAATGTGCTGGTTTGGGAGAAAAAGGATGGCCAATACAAAGGCATTAGTTTCTCAGAAATAAAAGAGTGCGTTTACCGGCTTGCAGCCGGACTGATGACACTTGGAGTGGAAAAAGGAGACCGGGTGGCGCTGCTTTCCGAAGGAAGTAGCGAATGGCTCATCTCCGAGTTGGCCGTACTTTATCTTGGCGCAATAAACATTCCCCTTTCGGTAAAAATAAACGAACCCAATGAACTTTCTTTCCGGATAAAACATGCCGGATGCCGATGGGTAATTTGTAGCGAACGGCAGGCAGAAAAGGTACGGAATATAAAACAGAGCATTCCTAAAGTAGGGACTTTCATTATCATTGGACGTGCAAACACCATTGAGAAAAGTGAAAAAAGCTATGCCGATGTTTTTGAAAAAGGCGAAAAGCTGCTTCCCGGATTAAAAGACAAGCTCATCCGCCTGTGGCAGTCCGTAAAGCCCGATGACCTTGCTAACATTAGTTACACTTCCGGAACCACTGCCGACCCGAAAGGCATTATGCTTACCCACAGGAATTATACTGCCAACGTGGAGCAGGCCAATACACTAATGAATGTTACCGAAGATTTTGTAACATTGCTGATTTTGCCGTGGGACCACTCTTTTGCGCACACAGTCGGGCTTTATACCCTTATCCGTCAGGGGGCCAGTATGGCCGTGGTTGAGGTAGGAAAAACACTCATGGAAACCCTGCGTAACATTCCTAAAAATATTAAAGAAGTTAAACCGACATTTTTGTTGAGCGTTCCGGCCTTATCCAAAAATTTCCGGAAAAATATTGAAGCCGGGATTCGCGCCAAAGGTAAAATTACGGAAAAGATTTTTCAACAGGCCATGAAAACCGCTTACGCATACAACGGAATTGGCTGGGACAAAGGAAAAGGCCGACAGAAAATTCTCAAGCCTATGGTACAACTTTACGACAAAATTCTGTTTAGCAAAATCAGGGAAAACTTCGGCGGAAGATTACAGTTTTTTGTTGGTGGCGGTGCCCTGCTCGACATCGACCTGCAACGCTTTTTCTATGCCATTGGTATTCCCATTTATCAGGGTTACGGGCTCTCGGAGGCTTCTCCTGTTATTTCGTCCAACGGCCCGGAGTTGCACAAAATGGGGTCTTCCGGTTATCTTGTAAAAAATCTTGAACTTAAAATTTGCGATGAAAAGGGAAATGAATTACCGCAGGGCGAAAAAGGAGAAATTGTTATCCGTGGTGAAAATGTCATGAAAGGTTACTGGAAAAACGAAACAGCCACGGCAGAAGCGCTGAAAGATGGGTGGCTGCATACAGGCGATATGGGCTACATGGATGAGGATAAATTTCTGTATGTGCTAGGCCGCTTCAAAAGTCTGCTTATTGGTAACGACGGCGAGAAATACAGCCCGGAAGGCATCGAAGAAGCTTTGGCGGAACAGTCGCGTTTTATCGAGCAATGCCTGCTTTACAACAATCAGGATCCCTATACAGCCGGATTGATTTATCCCAATCTGACAGCACTTAAAACCGCCATGATGGACCTTGGTCTATATCCCGAAAACGCTGATTATAACAAAATTATGCTGGAGCTTATCAAAACGGATATCGATCAGTATTTGATTGGCGGGAAATATGAAAACATGTTTCCTGCGCGTTGGATACCAACTGCAGTTGGTATTATGCGGGAGCCTTTCACAGAGGAAAACCGCTTGTTAAATTCAACAATGAAAATGGTGAGAAACCGTGTTGTGGAGCGCTACAAAGACCTTATAGACTATCTTTATACTGCGCCGGGAAAGAATGTGCTGAACGAAAGGAACATGGAGACCATTCAAAAACTGTTAAAAAACAGAGCAGACTGACATGCCTGGCGTTTTAAGACGCCTCAAAGAATCATTTCATGCTACGGATAATTTAGATGCCATATAAATTCACAGACAAACAGATATTTATCGTTTTTTAAGAATAATTTCTTCAATTAATTAGTAATTTTGAATGATTAAATAATTAGATATCTTATAATCTAAAAATATCAAGTCATGAAAAAAGTAACTGTAGTAGGTGCAGGCAGTGTGGGAGCTACCTGTGCTGATGTTTTAGCCCAAAAAAATTTCCTTGACGAAGTTGTTCTTATTGACATAAAAGAAGGTCTGGCTGAAGGTAAAGCCCTCGATATCTGGGAAAGTTCCGCTATTAATCATTTTGACACCCGTGTTACCGGTTCGACCAATGATTATTCAAAAACCGAAGGTTCCGATGTTGTCGTTATTACATCCGGTGTTCCGAGAAAACCGGGTATGTCGCGTGACGATTTGATTTCTACAAATGCCAAAATTGTTAAATCCGTTACCGACAATGTTGTGGCAGCTTCCCCTGATGCGATTATCATTATTATTTCCAACCCTCTTGATGTAATGACCTATGCTGCCCACATGACCTCCGGAAAACCGGCCAGCAAAGTTTTCGGACAGGCAGGCGTTTTGGATACTGCCCGTTTCCGTGCTTTTATCGCTACTGAATTGAATGTTTCTCCCATGGATATCCAGGCATTACTATTGGGTGGTCATGGCGACACTATGGTTCCGCTACCGCGTTATACCACCGTTTCCGGTATTCCCATAACCGAGCTGATTCCCAAAGAAAAATTAGATACTATTGTTCAACGTACTAAAAAAGGCGGCGGTGAAATTGTGAACCTGCTGGGAACTTCCGCATGGTATGCTCCGGGTGCTTCGGCTGCACAAATGGTTGAATCGGTTATCCAGAACCAAAACCATATTTTCCCCTGCTGTGTTCGTTTGGATGGTCAATGGGGCGAAAAAGATGTTTACCTCGGCTCACCGGTTAAGCTGGGGTGCAATGGCGTGGAAGAAATTATCGAAATTAAACTGAACGATGAAGAATTGGCTCTGCTTCATGCTTCCTCACAGCACGTGAAAGATGTTATGAAAACGTATGATGACATGAAACTTTTTTAAACAGTAAAATATTTTCATTAAAAAAGGCGCTCCAAACCGGAGCGCTTTTTTTATCTTGAACTGCAAAACAAACAACTACCCAGTGAAACGCATTGTCATTTTAACCGGTGCCGGAATGAGTGCCGAAAGCGGTATTAGTACTTTTCGCGACAACAACGGCTTGTGGAAAAACCATCGCATTGAAGAGGTAGCTTCGCCGGAAGCCTGGGCACGAAATCCTGAAATGGTACTGGACTTTTATAACCAGCGGCGCAAACAACTTTTTGAGGTGGAACCCAATGCCGGCCATCACGCCCTGGTACGTCTCGAAGAAAAATATGATGTGCAAATCGTTACCCAAAACGTGGACGATCTGCATGAACGTGCCGGTTCCTCAAAGGTGCTTCATTTGCATGGCGAACTTAAAAAAGTCCGCAGCACCGTTGATCCGAACCTGATTTATGAGCTGGATCACTGGGAGATAAAGCTGGGTGATAAGTGCGAAAAAGGCTCGCAACTTCGTCCGCATATCGTCTGGTTTGGTGAGGCCGTTCCTATGATTGACAAAGCAGCTGAGCTGGTGAAAACGGCAGACATTTTCATGGTCATCGGCACTTCCATGGTGGTTTATCCCGCTGCCGGATTAATCCATTATGTGGAGCGCGAAATCCCTAAATATTACGTGGACCCCAAAGCTTTTGCCGTACACGGTGTTTCAAATCTAAAAGTTATTCGACAAAAAGCCGGAGAAGCGTTACCTGTTTTGGTTGACCGGCTGTTGAACGAAGTTTAACCTGCGTTAATTTTTATATTTTTGCCGACTACTTTTAATAAAAAAACATGAAAAAAATTACCCTCACCGTTTTGGGATTATTAGTGCTGCTTTTCACATTTGCAGGATGTTCAAAAGATAATACGAAAAAACAGGCCGAAGCTGATCATAACCTGTTTTTGAATTATGTCTCCTCACACAACCTTAACGGCCGGTTTACCAAATCCGGACTTTATTATGTAATTCTAAAGAGCGGTAATGATAAGCATCCCACCCTCAGCTCCACGCTGTACGCCGATTACAAAGGATATTTTCTAAATGGCAAAGTCTTTGATCAGAGTACTGGTTTCAAGTTTACGCTTTCCGGTGTGATTGCCGGCTGGCAGGAAGGTCTTCAGCTGATTGGCGAAGGTGGCAAAATAAAGTTGATCATTCCATCGGCTTTGGCATACGGCAACACTCAGTCGGGGATCATTCCTCCCAATTCTGTTTTGGTTTTTGATATAACGATTATTTCGTTTTCAAAATAACCGTACCGCTTCATGAATTCTTTTTCTGTTGCCCTCGCAAGTGATGTTTTATTTTTTGCATCTTTGTATTGATGAAACGTTTTTCCATTTTTCAAAAACTATTCCTGCCGGCCGGTGTTTTATTGATGATGCTGGGGCTTTACCGGTGTGCCAATGTTATGGCTCCTACCGGTGGGCCGAAAGATGTTACGCCTCCTAAGGTTGTCAAAAGTATACCGGCTAACCACAGCTCCGGCTTTACGGGAAATGAATTCAGTATCACTTTCGACGAGTTTATCAAATTGGATAAAATCACACAGCAACTACTGGTTTCGCCCCCCATGGCCGAGTTCCCGGATTTCCATATAAAAAGAAAAACATTAATCATTCAGTTCAGGAATAAACTTAAACCCAACACAACTTATTCGGTCTTTTTTGGCGATGCCATCCAGGACATTACCGAAGGAAATCCTTTACACAACTACACCTATGTTTTTTCTACGGGGAGTAGTGTTGATTCGATGAGTATGCGTGGACAGGTGGTCAATGCCGAAGATTTGAAGCCGGTTGATAACGTGTTTGTCATGCTGTACAAAAACAACAATGACACCATCCCGCTGGACAGTCTTCCCCTTCGCGTCAAGCCTTTCTACGTCAGTAAAACCGACAAAAAAGGAAACTTTGTATTCTCTGGTCTGGCAGACACTTCCTATCTGATTTTTGCTTTGCAGGACGAAAATTACAGCATGACTTTTGACCAGCCCACCGAAAAGATTGCATTTCTTGATTCCCTTGTGAAACCACAATACAGGCCTAAGCCGCAAATTGATTCCTCGCTGTTTGATACCATTACCAGTCTCCCGGCCGATTCCATTAAACTGATTACGGACTCGCTCTGGCACCGGGCCGATTCGCTTGCCGATGCAAAACTAACTTTATATAAACTATACCTGTTTCAGGAGGCTGACACCGTACAAAATCTTCTGAGTGCAAAATTGTTACGCGAAAACACAGTGCAATTTGTTTTTAGTCTGCCAGGAAAAAACATAACCATACGATCGCTGAAATATCATCCCAACAGTCTCTGGCACAAAAGTGAGTGGAGCAAAAGTGGCGATACACTTTTATGGTTCCTCCACCTGCCTCACCCCGATACCCTTAATTTACTGGTCTTCAACGGAAAGAATATACTTGACACCCTCGATTTGCGGGTTATTCCAAAACAAAAATTTATCAGGAGAAGAAAAACACATACGCTGACAAAGAAAAAGTATCTTTCATGGAAATCAGATGTTCACGGTGTTATAAAACCCGGACAAAAAGTTGTGCTTACTTTCGGCCAACCGGTAGCCAGAGTACTGCCTGATTCCATTCTGCTGGTACAGGGTAAAGACAGCCTGTATCATCCGCGCTTTACTTTTATTGACAGCTTGCACAGGCGTTTGTATTTTCCAATTAAGATAAAGGATGCAACTTCCTACCTGCTTTATCTTCCCGATTCCAGCGTTATCGATTGGAATCATTTCTACAATAAAAAAATCCGACTTTCGATGCATGCAAAAGCTTTAAAGGAATATAGTGACCTGAATATGGACTTGCAGCCCTCAAAATCCGGAAACTATATTTTTGAAATTTTAAATGTATCAAATAAAAAAGAGGAACCGATAGCTATCCGTTATTTCTCTGGTAAAACTGTTTTTCACTTTCCACGCATAAATCCCGGAAAATACCAGTTTAAAATTATTTTCGACAGAAACGGAAATAAAAGGTGGGATCCGGGAAATTACCTGAAAAAGCAACTGCCTGAAAAAGTGATTTATTTTAAGGGTGTTGTGATTTTGCGGGCTAACTGGGAAATTAATGAAACCTGGGAATTCTAATCGTATTTATTGTTCTTCGTTGCAACGATTGATGCATTCAATAATTTCCATCAACGTAGTGCTACGTAAAGAGTAGAAAATCTTCTTTCCGGAACGTCTCGAAACCAGTACGTTTTTATTTTTTAGAATGTTTAAATGATGAGAAGCCGTGGCTTGCTCAATGTTCAGCGATTTATAAATTTCCGTAACACTTAACGGTTTGCCCTGTCCAAGTAATTCCAATATAGCAATCCGCATGGGATGAGAAATAGCTCTTAATTTACCGGCAGCCATCTCCAGCTTATCAATATTAATTTCAAAATGCGCCATAACAAAAACCTTTTGACAAAAATAAACCTAAATATTTTACAAAAAAATAAATATGTATATATGTTAAGGTTTCCAATACTTTATAATCTGTCTAAATAGAGCCTGTCTATAAAGTCCGCTAACTTCGTTATACTCGTTTTTCATACCAGTCATCCCGATTGTGCTTTTTGTTGGTTTTTAAAGTAAAAACCTTACAAAAGCTACATCGGGACTCCTGCTTAACAGGTATAAAGGACTGTTGATATTTTGTTTTTTAGGAAAACCTGCCCGATTGTTTGCATAAGAAAACAGCCAAAGAAATTAGCCCGCTTATGCATAAAGAGAAGTAAAACCAAAGGTACGGCCATCGAAAAGGCCTTTATCGCTCAGTTTTAAATCGGGAATGACCAAAAGAGCCATAAACGAAAGCGTCATAAATGGTGCACGAAGGGTTGATCCCATTTCATGTACCTGTTTATCCAGCATCTGATAATGGGCGGCCACGCGGTAACCATCTTCGTTTGACATCAAACCGGCCACCGGAAGGGGAAGTACTTCTTCCTTGCCATCGCGTACAACGGCAATACCTCCCTTACTGCGAACAATAGCATTAATGGCTTGTGCTATAGCGTTATCGCTGGTGCCAACGGCTACTATGTTGTGGCTGTCGTGTGCTACACTCGAGGCGAAAGCCCCTTTTTTTAAACCAATATTTTTTATGAAAGCCACAGCAGGTTTTGCTTTTTCGTAACGGTTAAGGACAACTATTTTCAGCACATCCGAAACTATATCGCTCACAATATTTCCATCAACAATTTTAGGGGATATTTCCAGAATACCGGTAATCAGCTCTCCGTCATATGATTCTATTACTTTAATTTTTTTACCGTGGTCATTTACACGGATATCTGCTTCTGAAATTTCTTCAGCCATAAATTTGTTGGGCATCGATTCCTCAACGGAAGCAATAAGACTATGCCCGTTCTCAGCCACCTTTTGTCCCTGAATATAGGTAGCTTTCACCGCAAAATTCTTTAGATTGTCCACTACAATCATATCGGCCGGGTCGCCTGTACGCAGTATGCCCACATCTAATTTGTAATGTTCGATAGGGTTAATAATTACACTTCTGAGGACTTTCAGCGGGGCATAGCCTTTTGCTATGGCTCTTTTTATCATTTGGTTAATGTGCCCATCGACCAGGTCGTTAGGATGTTTATCGTCTGAGCAAAACAACACCTTGCCGGCGTGGTCTTTCATCAAATCAATAAGCGCTTCAAAATTTTTAGCCGCGCTTCCTTCACGGATTTGAATCTTCATGCCAAAGCGAATCTTTTCTAATGCTTCTACCAGAGTAAAACATTCGTGATCGGTACTAACACCGGCAGCAGCATATTTCCGGGCATCTTCTCCTTTAACACCGGGAGCATGACCATCCACAGGTTTATGATATTTATTGGCAATTTCTATCTTTTTTATCTCTGTGGGAACCCGGTTTATGACCCCCGGAAAATTCATCATTTCCGAAAGATATTTTATATCATCCATGGACAACAGCATGTCCAGTTCTTTTTCGCCGAGGCTGGCTCCTGAAGTCTCAAAAGGTGTAGCCGGAACGCATGCAGAAGCTCCGAAATAAAATTTAAAAGGAACTCTTTTCCCGTTTTCGATCATGAATTTTATACCTTCTATTCCCATTACATTGGCAATTTCGTGGGGATCGGAAACGGTAGCTACAGTCCCATGCACTACTGCCAAGCGAGCAAATTCAGAAGGTATCAGCATAGAGCTTTCCACGTGAATATGGGCATCAATCAGCCCCGGCAAAATGGTTTGCTCACCTGCCACTGAATTGTCTTTTTCAATAGATTTAATGAAACCTTTTTCCACATAAACACGACCTTTAAAAATTTTCTCATTTTGCAGGTCAACAATGTTCCCGGCTATGTTAAAGGTAGTTTTTTCTTGCATAATGCGTGCAAAAATACAAAAGATTATTCTTTGTTT
>CAZRAW010000046.1:0-16183 GCA_964598065.1 uncultured Lentimicrobiaceae bacterium | reverse complement strand
GTGAACACGCGGATCTAATTTTATAATTAACGGTTGGGTATATTTTTTTCCGTTTACACCCAGGGTGACTGTATAACGCCCCGGCAAAACAAGCGGCCCTTCAGGTTGAAGCGGTGTGCCGTCGGTCCATATTGCTGCAATGGAATAATGATATTGCAGGGCAGCCGGACGCGGATAGCGGAGGTTCCATACAAACCGATGCATACCTGCCGTGTTATAAAGATGTTTGGTTTTGGATAGCCAGCCTTTTTCAAAATAGCGATGGGCAGGCAATTCTTTTGCCTTTTCATTGCTTGAGAATTGTCTGACAATATTTCCTTTAGAATCACTTATCGTTATGGAAACCGGGCCTTGTGCATTATCTTTAAGCCAATAATCTATTATTGAGCCTGCCGGGGGGTTTTGCCCCAGCGGCGTTGAAGGAGGCCATGGGGTATCGCGGTTTTCATCGTTTCTTAAGCGCCAGGTTTGTGCAGGACTAAAAAGATGAACCGGTTCTTCCGAAATTTTATGGGTTATTTCACGTAATGGTTCGAGGTCGTCCAGTATCCAAATACCGCGTCCCTGCGTTCCGGCAATAAGATCACCGTTGTGCACCACAAGGTCGCGTACGCTGGTGGTGGGGAAATTTAATGTAAGCGGTTGCCAATGGGCACCGTCATCAAATGAGACATAAATACTTCGGTTTGTGCTGGCATAAAGAAGTCCTTTTCTGACAGGATCTGCTCTGACAACATTTAGATATTCATCGGAAGGAATCCCTTTGATAATCGTCTGCCATGTTTTTCCATCGTCCATTGTCTTGAGGATTAAGGGTTTAAATTTCCCCAGCCTGTGTAAATCAACAGAAACATACGCTGCATGGGTTGAGAATGGCGATGGCGCAATTGCATCAATCCTTCCCCAAAGCGGGATAGTTGGAGGCGTAACATTATGCCAGTGTTTACCCCCGTCTGTACTTAGCTGAACAAGGCCGTCATCCGTACCGACCCAAATTATTTTTTGATCAATCGGGGATGGAGAAATAGTGTAGATTACCCCATAGCCAATTGAACGGGCCTGAGCCGGGTCAGGGTTTTTAACTTTCCCGGCCCCGGGTTTTATCCCGCTCAGATCAGGGCTGATAATTTTCCAATGATCACCGTTATCGAGAGATTGAAAAAGATATTGAGCGCCAAAATACAACGGGTAAGGTTTTATGTGAGAAAAAACCAATGGTGTAATCCATGTATAACGGTAACGAACATTTGTAGGCCGTGCACCATAACTGGAGACAGGCCATGGAGAAACTTGGGCAGACTGCCTGGTAATTTCGTTAAAGCGAGTGATTGTTCCACCGAGACCGCTTCCAAAGACCAAATTTTTATTCCCCGGTTTAGGTACCTCGTAGTCTCTCTCACTTCCTCCTACCGGATGCCAATCCCGGTCTTCAATTACACCATAAGGCCCGCGGCTTAAAATTTCAACAGTGCCGTTATCCTGCTGTCCGCTGTAAATCCGGTAAGGAAACTGATTATCTACTGCCAAATGATAGAATTGACCGGTAGGCTGGTTGTACCAGCTTGACCAGCTTTGCCCGTTATTTACCGTTACAACCGCACCTTGATCGGATGCTGCTATCATGTGAGTCGGGTCGGAAGGATTTATCCATAAGAAATGATAATCATCTCCGCCGGGTGAACCTTTAAATATCGAAAAATGTTTGCCTCCATCATCTGAACGATGGATGGAACGATCCATAACATAAACGATATCCGGATTGTCCGGATCAACGGTAATACGACTAAAATATGAGTCTGCCAGTGCCGCATTATGATTAACAAACTGCCAGCTTTTGCCTCCGTTATCAGTGCGGTATATACCGCTGTTATTTCTATCAGTCTGAATGGAAGCATAAACAATTAATCCTTTACTTCCGCGTGCAGCGCCAAGGCCGATTCGTCCAAGATTGGCTGCAGGAAGTCCGTTGCCGGTAAGTTTTTCCCAATGGCCGCCTCCATCTATACTTTTGTAAATACCTGATCCCGGACCAGTTTGTGGTAAAAAGTAATCGAGCCATGGATGCATGCGCATCTGCCACAATGCAGCATAAATTACTGAAGGATTTTCCGGATCAGACGTAAGATCTACTGCGCCTGTATTATCATTAACAAACAGGACGTGCTTCCAGGTTTTTCCACCGTTGACAGTAAGAAAAACGCCACGTTCGGAATTAGGGCCAAATGCATTACCCATTGCCGCCACTAAAACACGGTTAGGATTATCCGGGTCTATCAAAATGCGGCCAATATGCCGACTCTTTTTTAAACCCACATTTTTCCATGTTTTTCCTCCATCTTCGGTTTTGTATATACCGTCTCCGGCAAGCATATCATAACGCAACGCCACCTGTCCTGTCCCGGCATAAATTATTTGAGAATTGGAAGGTGCAATGGCAAGAGCGCCAATGGAAGATGACTGCTGATGCTGCATTAAAGGCTGCCACGTTCTGCCTGCATCATCCGTTTTCCAGATTCCACCACCCGCCGCACCAAAGTAGAAAGTGTTTGGCTTATCCGGAATACCCTCTGCCATTGTTGCCCAGCCGGCACGATAAGGCCCGATCAGTCGCCAATGCATATCTGCATAAGTTGTTTCCGGAATTGCCTGAGCGAGAATAATTTGAAATGGCAGGATAAAAAAGATAACGGTTTGAACCAATGTTAATATTGATATTTTATTTATTACCCGGTACGAAGTTGGTTGCGTTCCAAGGAAACTAACCAACTTAATTTTCTGTTTCATAATGGCGACTCCCTGTATTAAAATTAGTTTCTAATTACTGACTATTTCTCCTTCCTTAAGATTTCCTCATGTCCAACCTATGATATAAATGAGGTTGCCAAAAGTAAATTTGCTGAAAAAGGAAGTACGTTACAAAAATATTTGAAATTAATAGTTGTATCTTTCTTTCAAAAAAATGTTGTTAAGCAAAAGTATTATAAAATGAGGTTTGTTTACACTTTAGGATTTTTGAAAATTATTTTCCCCCAAAAAAATTCTGCCATCTTTTGATTTTATTTTATTAGTAATTTTGCCAAACTATGGATATCGAAAAATTTAAACAGGATCTGGATGAACTTTTCCGGCTTTTTAACAAGCTGATGGAAAAGCAGGATGCGGATATGGAGAACATTCCGGGTATCAACAAAATGATGGTCGAGCAGTTCAAAGTATTTTTTACCAACTACGAAAGCATGAAAGATCAGATTGCTTACCAGCTGCAGGGGCAGTTTGGCGACTCTATACAGGAGATGGTGGAGACGCTTATCAAACAGCTACGGGAGGAGTTAGGTGAAGAGGAATGGATGATTGCTCCTGAGACAGATGTACCCGTGATTCACGAAATTAAACAGAATCCAACCAATCCGGAGAAGGAAATTGCTGAAATTGACGAATTGCTGAAAAATCCCAACCTGACTCCTGAACAAATGGATGAACTGTTAGACAGACGTTCGCGTCTGAAATAATGACATTATACCAAAATCCGGTGTGCCTCCGTTAAGGTGTGTTTTTTACAAGAGACATTTTTATGTTTAAAAGATTTAAGCGCTATTTTCAAAATTATTTTAAAAAGCGAAAACCTTTTGCCATCATTACGGATTTTCTGTTTTGGGGACTTGTCCTTCTTTTGGTGATTCCGTCAACTCGTGTGCCGGTTTCGGCGTTTTTCATCCGGTTGACCTCTTTTGCGCCTTCCGGACTTTCTGTTGATAAACAATATGCTATTTCTGATAATACCCGTCAGTGGCAGTTTACAGATATGTCAGGAAAAACAGTGAACTTTTCAGACCAGCTTAACAAACCTGTATTTATAAATATGTGGGCTACATGGTGCCCGCCGTGTCGTGCGGAACTTCCCGGCATTCAGAAGCTCTACGAGGAGTACAAAGGAAAAGTTAATTTTTTGCTGCTTACCGACGAGCCTCCGGGGAAAGTGAAAGCCTTTGCCCGTAAATATCACTTTGAAAATCTTCCTTTTTACCGCTATAGTTATGTCCCCAAGGATTTTTCCTCTAATAGTATTCCTTCAACATTTATAGTTTCGAAACAGGGCAAAGTAGTTTTGACCAAAAAAGGAGCTGCCCGGTGGGATTCCGGTAAGGTAAAAAAGTTGCTTGATAAGTTGATTATGCAATAGGAAGTAATCATTGGGGACTCAATCGTAATCGTACTACAAAGTATTATACCCCTCCGGCTTCATCTGGATTGTTCGACTTAAAACTTTCAAAAATGATGTGCATTGAAAGTTTGGGTTTATGAATAAAATGATGCCCGAATTGTTATATCTTTGTAAAAATTATTAAAACGAAAAACATGAAACGTATAGCTTCAGGTATATTCCTGCTCCTTTTATTGGTGTCTTTTGAATCGATTAATGCACAGACGCTTAGTGCGAGTGCCAAGAGAAAAGTAACTGTAGGTGTAGATGTTTTTACGGATATTTGGTTTAATACTCCGGGGAATGTTCAAATACGTACGGTTAATCCTTCGGCAAATACTTTCGTTACTTATAATTTTGCTCTTGGTGAGAAAAAAACCACCACTGTTGCCATTGGTTTGGGTATCGGCAACCATAACATGTACAGTAATAATGGGATGATTCAGAGTATTAAAGCGGATACAATTACTTACGTCCCCACTGGTACCGGACTGAAAATGACAAAGACTAAATTGTCGGTAACTTATCTTGAAGTGCCTCTGGAATTAAAATTCAGAAATAAAAAGGGTTTTAAGATTAGCGTTGGTTTTAAATTGGGATATCTTCTTGACAGCAAAGAGAAATATGTGGGGAATACCTATATAAACGGCCCGAAGCAAACCATTAAGAGAATAGGAATCAGCCAGCTGAATACCTTTGCTTACAGCCCGACATTTCGTATTGGGTACAAATCTTTTAATCTGTTTTTCTCTTACCAGTTGGGAACTGTTTTCAGGGTTGGTCACGGACCTCAGTTACATCCCATGTCGCTGGGTATCACACTTACGCCGTTTTAATCGAGGATACTTTTTTACAATAAGTAGAGGAACAGACTGGTCATAACCAGAATACCCAACAGATAACCACTGTAAATTTCAAAAGGTGTATGTGATGCTGTTTTCAGCCTGGCGAAACCCGTTATTCCGGATGCCATGATAATGCCGAAAAGCCAAAAATAAAATGGTGAATGCAACAAAAATCCCAAAGCTATCAGGGCTCCTGTAAATCCTCCCCAGGCAATCATGTGTTGGCTTATTTTATAAAAATAATTGAACCCCAGCCCCAACAATACAAGCACCGTTGACCCGAGCATAAAAATCGTTGCGGGCCGGAAAAGAGATAGTTGTTTCAATGAATAAAAAGTAATATAAAAGAAGATGGCGATAGCAATCATGGGAAAAATTCGTTCATGCCGCTGGTGTAGCTCCAGATTTTCTATCAGTTTAAGAAACCACATACCCGTTACTACCAAAGCAGGAAGGACAAAAGTTATGACAAAAACAAAAAACAGCACCATGGTGTTGATTTTTGTCGAAAAGTTCAGGTGTGTATAAAACGGTAATTTAAACAGTACCAGTAAAAAATAGGAAGGAACCAACAAAGGATGAAAAATTACTGAAAGTACGCGGGCGAATGTTTTTTCCATTAAAATAATTTTTTTCAAGTGTAACTTATATAATGATTTTATAGCTTAGGCACTAAGCTCTTTGCGTAATCGGGCTACGGGAATACTGAGCTGTTCGCGATATTTGGCAACGGTACGCCGGGCGATGGCATATCCTTTTTCTTTAAGCGCCCGCATAAGCTGGTCGTCGGTGAGCGGTTTCTTTTTATCCTCCGATACAATCAAATCTTTCAGGATGGTTTTTACTTCGCGGGTTGAGACTTCTTCTCCATCTTCTTTCTGCATTGATTCGCTGAAAAAGCTTTTCAGAAGGAACGTACCAAATGGCGTTTGTACATATTTGCTGTTGGCCACGCGCGAAACGGTAGAGATATCCATGCCGACAATATCGGCAATATTTTTCAAAATCATGGGGCGTAGATTAGTTTCGTCGCCGGTGAGGAAATACTCACGCTGGTAATCCATAATGGCTTTCATGGTGATATAGAGAGTGTTTTGTCGTTGTTTCACCGCCTCGATAAACCATTTTGCCGAATCCATTTTCTTTTTAATGAAACTAAAGGCTTCTTTCTCTGCTTTTCCCCGTTTGCTGTTAGACAGATCCTGAAGCATGTGGGAATAAGTATGGCTCACCCTGAGTTCCGGAGTATTCCAGGTATTCAGTGTTAGTTCCAATTCGCCATTGTTGTTGTTGATGGTAAAATCAGGGATGATATAATGGTTGGTACGGGAAGTTTCGACCAATGAATTTCCCGGTTTGGGGTTTAGTGTCAGGATAATATCTATGGCAGCTTTTAGCTGACTCTCCGATATATCGGCTCGTTTCATAATTTTCTGATAATGTTTTTTGGTAAATTCATTAAAGTATCGTTTGATAATTTTGTAAGCCAATTCGAATGTTTCGGAATTTTGTGTTTTCTTCTTATGTTCTATCTGGATAAGAAGGCACTCTTGCAGGTTCCGTGCGCCAACGCCTGGAGGGTCAAAATCCTGAATTATGGTTAGCACTTCTTCCACGTCTTCTTTTTTTGCATTGATGTTATGCATGAAAGCAAGGTCATCAATTATGGCATCGACAGAACGATGCAGGTAGCCCGAACCATCAATGTTTCCGATAATATACATGCCGATACGCAATTTGTATTCATCCAAATGCTGCATACCGAGTTGTTGCTTTAGCAGTTCGTAAAAGCTGATGCCTGTGGAGAAGGGAATCTCCCTGTGTTCTTCATCGCGACTGTAGTTGTTGGTTTGCAGTTTGTATTCGGGAATTTCATCTTCGCCTTTATAATAATCTTCCATGTCGAAATCTTCTTGATTTTCCGCCTCGCCGCTCTCCTGAATTTCGGGTTCATTATTATTATCAGCATCTTCCGGCTGAGAATATTCTTCTTCACGACTATCAATACTGTCTGCTTCAAGTGCAGGATTTTCTTCAATTTCCTGTTTTATCCGTTGCTCAAGTTCATTGGTTGGTATTTGTAGCAATTTCATTAGCAAAATTTGCTGTGGCGAAAGTTTCTGTAATAATTTCTGCTGCAGGCGTTGCCTTAACATGAGTAAAATCTTTGGTTTTTTATTTCTAACATATTACAAATGTAAAAATATTTTTAAACTGGCATGAATTTTGGTAGCAAATCTTTTTAACTGGTTTTTACCCTGTTCAGGAAAGGATTTGTTTTAAGGTAAATGAGCCTTTCAAGAGGAATACATTGGCTTTGGCGCCATTATGCCCGGTATATTTCGCAGGGCCCATTTTTATAACGAGATCGATATAATGTTTTGTAAATGGAGATTCGTTCAGATAATCAAAAAAACATCTGCCTTTTGAACTTTTTCAAAAGCTTACGCTTGATAGCAGACCAGAGCTTCTTATTATGGAATGCAAAATCCGGTTTTAATATTCTGCGGCTTTTCCGAGGCGCGGGGGAGAGGTATCACCCAAAACGTCTACCGGTGTTGTGCAACAGTAGGGAGGCAGCAGCTGGCCCGGCTTGAAAAAACGTACAGTCTGTACTGTCGGCTGAAAAAGAGGCGAATTTCTTTTTTTCCCCAGAGCTGGCGTCTACTGTCGGAGTTGTGTAAATTTATATTTTGTCCGTAACTTCAATCCCTAATGCCGAAAACAGGGTTTGAAGGTCCTCTTCGAGGTCAATCGGGTTAATAACAATCTGATCGACTCGTTGATTGATAAGCCAGGCTGCCAATTTGATGGCTTTCCCTCGCTGCCCCTGAGCCACAGGATTTCTAACGGATTCATTTCTACGTGTTTCTCCGTTTGGATCAATTTCCCTTATCTCAATCCAGACGGATTTTCCAAATGTTTCTGCAATATTTTTTTTACTTTCATCAAGAAGAATAGCCACTTTTATAAATGGTTTATGTTCCGGTTCGTAATGAATGGTAATAATCGTTAAGTTTGGAATTTGCCGGTGCAGGCTCTGTTCAATTCTATCCACGAGCAAGTGTGCACTTTGTATGTTTTTTTCTTTAACCTGCAAAACAATATCGGCAATGAGTACGCTGCCTGATCTTCGAATGAAAAGCCGTTCTGTTTTTACCACATCAGGAAAACTGTCAATAACCGAACGGGCTTTTCTAAGTGTTTGTGTGTCCACCGAAGCATCCAACAGAGATAAAACGGCATCGCGGAAGATCTCATAAGCACCATAAAAAACCATTAGAACGATAATAACAACTGCCACTTCCTGTGCATAAGGGATGGAAAAATGATAGCCTAAAATTCCGGCAATAACTACCCCGCTGGCACCCATATCGCCAAGCCAGTTAAGAGCATCGGCTTTTACACCTGGCGAATCCAGCCGGCGGGCTGCCTTGCGTTCGAAAAAATAAAAAACAAATTCCAGAGCTATCAACACCAGTATAAAAATGAGTGTTTCCCATATATTTTCTGGCGTTTTGATACCATGACTGAAGAAGACCGTCCGGATGATACCGTATCCGGCCAGTATAATGGCAAAACTTCCCAGCGTAGCCGCCATGTCTTCTAACTTATTCATCCCGAAAGGGAACCGTTTAGACCTATGACCTGCATAACGCAACGCCAGAAATAATAGAAATGCGCCAAAGACATCAGATATGCTGTGGATACCATCTGCCGTAACAACGGTTACACCAACCCACCAACCCCAAAAGAGTTTAGCTGCTGAGAAAAATAAATTGAGAAGAATGGAACCAACCAACCAACCCTCTCTTTCCCGCTCTTTTTTAAACCAAAGCATTCATTATTGTTTTTTGCAAATTTAGTATAAAATTAATGAACATAAGTTCAAAATCAAATAAAATTATTTTGATTGGTTGACCATTGTTTACATATTACCGGATTTATATGAACGGGCTAAATAACGATAAAAGCAACACTTGCCACAATAATAACAAAGAAGCTTATAATGAGTGGCTTGCGTAGCTCACGACTTCCGAGGAACAAGGCATAAATGAGCTTTATCAGGTTGTTGCTGGTAACGGCAATCAGCGTTGCCTGAGATAAAACCAACAAGGTAAGGTGATATTTTCCGGTAAACAAACTTAACAAAAAGGGATCGACATCGGTAACACCTACCACGAGCGAAAGGACATCCAGGCCCCGGTTCCCGTAATGTTGCATAACAAATTTTGTTAACAAAGTAAAGACGATAAACAAAATGGCAAACAACAGAGCCGTCTTAAATTCCAGAGGGTTTTTGCTTTTGACTTGCTTAAAATCCATATTCTTTTCCCGTTTCCCTATTTTCAAAATCAACCAGGAAACCAACATGGAAAACAGCGCGAGTGAAACAAAAGGAGTCAAAAGTTTATACGCCAGTGTTGTGTCAAAAATAAAAGCCAGGATAAGAATACGAAGAAACATCATGGCAGTAGCAATGATAGTAGCAGAAGCTATTTGTATAGCATTGGTTTTCTGACCTTTGCTTCGGCGTGCCAGTACCACGGTAGTAGCTGTGCTGCTATACATTCCACCGAGTATACCCGTTATCATTAGTCCTTTTTCAGGGAAAAAGAATTTTTGAATCAGGTAACTTACATAAGATATTCCCGAAATAACCACCACGGCCATCCATATCTTAAACGGAGAAACAGGTATATACGAACTAATGATGCCATGTGGTAATAGCGGTAAAATAATCCCTGCTATCAATAAGAATTTGGCGAGGGTGATAAACTCATTTTCATCAAAACGACTACTTAATTTCCAAAGAAATTGCTTGAGTTCGGTAAAAACCAATACCACCGTAACAAGTGAAACCGCCATCCAAACAGGTTTGAGGTAAACCAACGGCGTCAGGCTGTAAGTAATTAAAACCACAATCATTGAAGTGATGCCGTATTGGTTTCTGTTTTCAATTTTTTTCCAGTAAAAAATGGCGAGAAACACGACAATGGCCATCCCGCCGCTGGCAAATAGCAGCAAATTATGTGGTGCAATGACGTACAAAACAAAACCCAGCATCCCAATGAAAACATGGGTCCGGTCGGTGCCGTAAAGCGAGCCCTGTTTTTCAGTGTAATGATGCCTGCGCTGCTCAAGTCCTATCAGTAGCGAAAAAACCAGCACTAATATAAAATTGATAAAATCTTTCGGAATATTTTCAAGCATTTGTATCAGTTGTTTTTATTATTTCATTTGTTCAGACTTGCATACTGATCCCTTATCGGGAATGTGTTTTTCAAAAATAGAAATTTATATTTTACGGACGGAGTATTCTCTTATCTGTAACAGATTAAACATAATCGTCGGGACGTCTGCTTTTCATTAAAAACTTCTCTTTTCACTTTTTTTATAAATCCACTCCATCAAATAAGCGCCGGCAATGATGGAAAAGCCAATGATAGCGCCGGTAGGATTGGTTTCAAATTGTTGAATCATCAAAGCAACGAGTGCAATAATACAGAGGATAAATCCTGTTAAAGCCAAAAACCTTGATGATTTTATCTGTTTGGACAATTTATAATTTACCAGGTTTACCAGACCAAAGATCAAAAGAAAGCCGGCACTGCCTGAGGTAGAAATACTTTCCAGATCAAAAATATTGGCAATAAACAAAGTAAGTAGTGCAGTTATAAGCAATCCGATGGGTTCGTTCCAGAATTTGTTTGTAAATTCATGTGATATTTCATCATCTTCAGCCAGCTCGTAGTTTACCCGGCTACCGCCGTAAAGACTTACATTGATAGCCGAAAAGGTAGAAATCAGGGCGGTTATGCCGATAATTAAAAAACCGGCCTTTCCCAACATTGGTTCGGCGGCTACGGCAAGAACATATTCCTGTGCTTTTGCAATGTTGCCAAAAGAGACAGATCCTACCGTAATAATGGCAATAAGGATATACAGTAAAATGACAAAAAGTACTGAGTAATAATAGGAACGCGGAACATTTTTTTTGGGGTTTCTAATGTTGGGCGCAGCATTCGCTATCAGTTCAAACCCCTCATAGGCTGCAAAGATGACCATCCCACCGCTTAGAAGTTGAAACGGACCTACCCAGTGAATAAGGTCCAACTGATGTAAATTTGGATTTTGACCCAATCCCCAGAATCCTATCACGACAAAAATGATAAGAATAAAAATTTTAATGTAAACAGCAACAGCTTCAGCCATACTTACGGCTTTGAAGCTTATGTAATTCAGCAGCGTGCTAAAAACAATGATAGCCGTTAAAAGAATATGTTTATCGAGATTAAAATTACCGGTAATTTTGATAAAACTGGCGCCATAAGATCCAAAAGCAGAGGCATAAAGCGACAGCATAATAATATAACTTATCCAGAGTAAGTTATTTGTGCCTCCGCTAAATACATTTTTACCAAACCCCTGATTTAAAAACTTAACGGTACCTCCGGGACTGGGAAATGCCAGGGAGAGACGGACATAGGAATAAGATGTTATAAACGCAATGATTCCGCCAACAAGAAAAGCAACAGGAGTCCCTCCCTGAGCTAATTCCACCGAAAGTCCCAAAACAGCAAAAATTCCGCCTCCCACCATTCCACCAATTCCAATAGAAATTCCACTCAGTAATCCGATTTTATTCTTAGAAGGTAACTTGTCTTTCATCAGCAACAAATATAAGATAAAACGCTCAATCGGTTTATTACCTTAAATCGTGTAAGCCATTTTTGACTACAATATTCCCTAAAATCAGACCACTGGTTAAGTTGAGAAAATGGTTAATTTTATCAATGGAACTACAAAAGCAAAACGAAGAAAATTCGCAGTAGTTTTTAAGGTACAACTATCACTTTCTGCCATACGAGAACGGAAAATTTTGGCAGAATTTTTCAAACTGTTTGAAGTACACCTCAACGTAATTTCCAAAATGGAAAAGAGAGTTTTTGGAACGTTTTGGCAAAATAGAATATCAATTTACCAAGCCTCTTTCTAAAAATCACTCAGCCATAAAAAGCCGGAATAAATCAATTTTCCTACACAGTCATAATTCCGGTTGAAACGGGATAGGCTGCAAAAATACATGCGTTTTCCGGGTTAAGATTGCTTATTTTTTTATCTTAACACTTGATTTGGCTTTTACCATTTTTGATAAAATAGCTTTCATTTGTTGCAACTCCTTGCCGTAACCTGCCCAATCATTTTTCTTTAAATAGTTCCGTGCTTTGTTATAATGCTCAAGAGCCTGTTGTGCCTGACTCGAAAAAACAGATGTTCCTATTAACTGCTGTGATATAGGAAGTTGCCTGGATGTAACATTCTGACTGGCAGATATGTTAAAGACTGCTTTCAGGGCTTCATCCAAAGTTTTCCTCATTTCAATTTTCTCTTTATAAGCCACGATAACCCTTTTCAGTTCAGGAATCTGACCCTGCTCCGATTGCAGGTAAACCGGCTCCACATAAAGAAATGAATTCTTTATGGGAATCACCAGCTGGTTTCCTTTGATCACTTGCGACCCTTGCTGTCCCCATAGGGTTAGCTCGGAAGAGATGTCAGGTTTCTGATTAATTCTTGCTTCAATTTGCATAGGTCCGTATATCAGCTTATCTTTTGGAAGGGTGTAAACAAACAGATCACCATAATGAGGAGCATCGCTACGGGCACATATCCAGGCTACCATATTATCTTTGCCGGAAGGAGTAAGTGGAAGCATCAAAATGAACTCCTCTTTTTTGGTTTTCGGTAATCGCATAATAATATAATAGGGAAACATTTTCTGCTGTTCGTTACTGTATATTTCGTTGGGAACTTGCCAGTAGTCTTCCTGATTATAAAATACTTTGGGATCGGTCATGTGATACACATTGTACATTTTAGCCTGAATGTTAAACAAATCGGTAGGATACCGGATGTGCGCTTTCAGGAAGTCGGGCATAGCACTAAAAGGTTTAAAAAGCTTAGGATATATTTTTTGAAAGGTCTGAATCAACGGGTCCTTAGGATTAATAACATAAAAAGAAACGTTTCCGTTGTAAGCATTAATAACTACTTTCACGGAGTTATTGATGTAATTTAGTCCCCTTTCAACGGGGTTTTGAAAAACCGGTTCCGAATAAGGAAACATATTACTTGTGGTGTAAGCATCATGTATCCAGTAAAGATTACCATCCTTCCCTACCACCATATAAGGCTGACTATCGAAAGAGAGGAACGGGGCAAGGATTTTATCGCGTTGCCTGATGTTCCTGTAAAACATAATGCGACTTTGGTCAGTAATGTAGCCGGTAAGAAGAATTTTTATATCTGAAAGTTTCCAGGAGAAAACCAATCGTCTGAAAAGGGATGAAATGCGTACTCCTCCTTTTCCCTTATATCTGGTATAAACATTCTCATTACCCTTGGGATAATCAAATTCTTTGGCTTTTGTGTTAACCAGAACATATTGGCTGGTTTCCTCACCGTAGTAAATATCCATTTGTTTCAGCTTTAAAGGCACGGAAGCTACGGGAGGAATATCTTTTACAATAAGATCCGGCATGCCGTTGGGCGTAATTTTGTTCACCGGACTCATAACCACACCGTATCCGTGGGTATAAATCAGATGGTCGTTTACCCAGGTTTGTGCACGGACAGGGATTTCCGATACGGGCAACTCCCTGGCTGCTATGGCAACCTCGGTGTATTTCTTAAAGTGATAACGATCGACCTCTACACTTTTAAAATCATAATACAAACGTATTTCCTGCAACTGTCTGTAGGTTTGTATTAAGGGCCTGCGGTCCCACAAACGAACATTTTCAATGGTACGATGGTTTTTCAGGATGTCTTTATAAGTTATGTTCTGAGTAACCGGAAAAGGCTTCACCTTAATTTTGTTGAGGCCATAAGCTTCCCTGGTCAGTTTGATATTATTCAAAATATAAGGAGTCTCTTTTTTCAGCTCATTTGGTTTTACAATATATTGCTCGATGAGACTGGGATAGATCCAAACGAAGCCAATCCAGACCAAAGCCCAGATACCGATGGAGTACAAAAGAAATTTTTTCTTTCTGTAAAGAGGGTACAAAAACAAAAGTAGCGTAATCAATAAACTGAAAATAACTATGACATAATAAGAGGGAATCTGGGCATGAACATCCATGTAGCCGGGGCCGTAGGCTACACCATTGGAAGAGTATAGGATGTCGTAAACTTTCATAAGAAAAAGTGAGGAGATACCCAAAGCAAAAAAGGCAGCGAGTTGAATCAGATGGTCTTTTGCCTTCCCCGAAATACGAAACCTGTTCCCCTGATAACCAAAGGCATTGTCAAGATAATAAGAAAACAGAACTGCTGCAAAAGTGAGTGCTACCATAAAGAGATACCATCCTGTAACAAATTGATATGTAGGTAGTTTAAAAATATAAAAACCCACATCTTTACCAAAAATAGGTTCCTTTATTCCAAAGGAAGTAGGATGGAGAAATTGTAAGAAACTGTTCCAGTGGCCCGAGGCGGAGGACCCCATAACGATGGCAAAAAACAAAATAACTGCTGACCAGAACCAGAAAACTGCCTTCCCCCGATACAACGGCAGAATAAGCGCCCGCGGATCATCTTCCTGAATAAAACTGTTGCCTCTGCTCAGGCTTCCTCTTTGATATGCTAAACGAACGTGGATGGCTGCGAACAGTGCAAAAATAATAAAAAACAAGAGAAAAGAGATAATCTGAGCCAGAAGCATAGTGTCAAAAACAGAGCTATAGCCCATATTTCCAAACCAAAGCCAGTCGCCGTAGTAATCAACAAACAGACCGAATAAATAAAGCAAGGCAAAAAAGATTACAGCAATAATTATCCAATTTTTTAATTTTTTCATGATGTGTGTTATGTATGATTCCGAATAAATATTTTTAAGATGCTTTGTATTCTGTTTTCAGCTTTTGCACATGTATGCCCGATTTTGGCAGGCAAGACAAAAAATCCATACCTGTTTTTACAATACGATTCTTCTTTGTAAAACAGCTTGATTCTGCAACAGCCAAAAGTAAACAAAAAACCTTTCTTTTCTACATAACATCCATTGGAATATTTTGTAAGAAAAGAAACCGTCGTGATAAGGTATCATCAAATCTCTTTTTTAAAGAAAAAATACTTTTATCTCCTGTAGGATTTTTGCGTTATTTTTTCAAAAACGAAGACAAAAGATGGCGCAATTTGTTTTTAACCTGATTGTACCGGTTTATAATCTTATTGACGAGGGAAACCAAAGCGATTTATGAAAATCCGATAATCGCTTTAGACGTACACACTTGAAGGGAACGTAGCCAAAATATTTATCTATTTTTCTTTGATCTTCCGTTCAGAATTTCCATTTGGTGGTTGATGGATTCCTGGTGGATAGCTTTGAAAGTGCGGTTGATAAACTCGCGGCTCAGCCCTTTTTTGGCGCCTTTTTCAATGTTTTTATAAATAATCTCTTCCCATCGTTTGTTTTGTAAAATACTGATATTGTTTCGTTTTTTGTATTCGCCGATGGTTTCTACAACCTGCATACGCTGTTCAATCAGTTCCAGAAACTGGTCGTCGAGCCAGTCGATTTTGCCGCGTAGTTCTTCCAGTACATTCAACTGTTGTTCGTCGTGTGGCCGGGGACTGCGTAAAATCAGTTTATCAAGCAAAACTGCCAGCTTTGCCGGAGTAATTTGTTGTTTGGCATCGCTCAGTGCCACTTTAGGGTTGATGTGCGATTCAATCATCAGGCCATCAAAATTCAAATCCATGGCTTTTTGGGAAATATCCAAAAGCAAAGCGGCATCGCCACCGATATGGCTGGGGTCGTTTAGCATAGGTATTTCCGGCAGGCGGCTTTTCATCTCAATGGGAATTTGCCACTGGGGCAGGTTACGGTAAGTAATTTTTTCGTAAGTTGAAAATCCGCGATGTACCAGCCCGATTTTCCGAATGCCGGCCTGATATATCCGTTCGATGGCACCTATCCAAAGTTCCAGATCGGGATTTACCGGATTTTTGATAAGGACGCCCACATTTGCACCTTCCAACACATTGGCAATCTCTTGCACGGCAAAAGGATTGGCAGTAGTCCGTGCCCCGATCCACAAAACATCCACACCGAATTTCAGGGCTTCGT
>CAZRAW010000045.1:0-16187 GCA_964598065.1 uncultured Lentimicrobiaceae bacterium | reverse complement strand
ACATTGCCTGCCTTGTCCTTTACAAAAAGCAGATTGCCATTTTCTCTTTTCATACGGATGACCGGATAGCCTTTTGCAGTGCATTTCCGGGCTGTTTCTTCACGGTGTTCCACTTCCACACACAGATGGGCGTAACCCGTGTTCAACGGCTTATCATACACAAACAGCTCCAGCCTTAAGCTTTTGTTCTTCATAATGAAGGCCTTTGTTTCGCCATCAATATCAAAAATCATTTTCGAGATTTCCCGGCTGATGGGGAAGCTGCGTTCGGGATAAAATTCCAGAATATTCTGATAAAAATGCTGTATTTCGCCGTCATTGGCAATGTTTATTCCGATATGATTCAACTGCATAAAAAATCTTTTAATACCAGTATCCGTTAGGAGATACCGGCTGACAAAAATAGTCAAACTGTTTGATAAAAAGGGCCATCTCTCTTTCTGCATCGTTATAAAAAAAGCACAGAAATTATGAATACCATACCCTCTTTTCCTAAGTCATGATTTTTCCAATAGCTCTTCGCGAATCATGGTATGACCGCATTCAGGACATTTCAGCTTAGTACATTTCACCCCCTGTTTGTGGGGAACTTTTGCACCGCATTTGGCACAGACGCAATACCCGCCGATACCAAAAGCACCGCCTTTGTTTCTTCCGTGGCCACCGCCATATCCCAACCCTTTACCGGGTGCACTTCCATTTTCAACTCTGCTCATTGTTTTTAATTTTAAATTTTATGCAAAGGTAATGAACATAAGTTCAAAAGTCAACAAATTTAACATTAAATTTCACATTTAATTAAACAGACTATTGCTCATTTCAAAACAACATTTTACCTCTGACTACAAAAACAAATTTAGCTTGTTATGAAATTTTTTATCCTGCGGATAAGCCTGATATATCTACTATTTTATTTTTTATTTCACTGTCGGGTGTTTATGTGCAAAACAATCCGTCCGGAGCCTTATCAAAGATGCAGCACTACGTTAAAAGAGTAAAAATAGAAAAGTTTCTATCCGCAAGAATATCAGACGGAAAACATCCGTTCAGAACAACCATTTTCCTATTTTTGCAAAAATCATTCTACTGAAACAAACAGAAATGAAATGAAAATAAGTGGCTTTACTTATGTCAGGAACGGAATTAAGCTGGGGTATCCGTTCATTCCTTCCATATTGTCGCTGCTGCCTGCCGTTGACGAACTGGTGGTAGTCGTTGGCGATTCGGACGATGGAACACGGGAAGCCATAGAAGCCCTCAATGAAGAAAAAATCCGCATTGTTGATTCCGTTTGGGACCAAAATCTGAGAATTGGAGGAAAGGTCTTTGCACAACAGTCGAATATCGGCCTGGCGGAGATTTCCGGTGATTGGGCTATTCATTTGCAGGTTGACGAAGTGCTGCACGAGTCAGCACCGGCCCGCCTTCGCAAATATATTCAACAAGCTGATCAGCGTGAGGATGTGGATGGCCTTTTGATGCCTTTTTTGCATTTCTGGGGTGATTATCAGCACATCCGCAATACACGAAGAACACACCGTTTCGAAATCAGGGCCTTTAAAAATGTCCCCGGGGTTTATGCCTACCGCGATTCTCAGGGATTTAGAAAATACACTTCGTACG
The DNA here is from genome assembly GCA_964598065.1 of uncultured Lentimicrobiaceae bacterium. GTDB lineage: Bacteria > Bacteroidota > Bacteroidia > Bacteroidales > F082 > Sulfidibacterium. The sequence goes on along the minus strand of CAZRAW010000045.1, from coordinate 14,564 downwards.
AAAACTATCTTTCAGGTGAGAAAGGTGTAAAACTCGACGTTTTGAAGACCGATATCACCGTATTTCATTACTCTTATGCAAGGCATCCTGACATGCTTGCAAACAAAATGCACTTTTTCTTCCGGTTCTGGCACAACAATCAGTGGATAGAAAGACATGTGCCTGATGAACCGTTCGATTTCAACGAAGTGGACAAGCTGGAGCTTTTCACAGGCGAACATCCGAAATACATGGCAGAGGTTATCGTCAGGAAGGATTGGAAATTTAACTACGATCCCGGTCGTTCAAAAATGAAACTGAAAGACAAACTGCTGTTCTTTGTTGAAAAAAGGTTTGGCTACCGGATGTTTGAGTACAAAAACTATAACCTTGCCAAGCCTACAATATAATTAGAGTCTGCCTATAAAGTCCGCTAACTTCGTTATGCTTGTATTTAAAATTAGTCATCCTGATACTCAAAACTCGCAAGCCTTGTTAGCGAACTTTCTATTCCAGACTCTTGACTTTATGGACAGACACTAATTACCCGCTTCTTATACAGCAACCTTAATTTCATCGCTATAAACCGTTTCTGCCGGATTTCGCATATTATACGTTGACGACATAGACTGACCATAAGCGCCGGTGGAATAAAGGGCAAGGATGTCTCCCCGTCCGGTTTGGGGGAGTACAACATTTTCGGCAAAAACATCCGACGATTCGCAAACCGGACCGGCCACCTCATAAACAGTACTGTATCCCTCCTGCCGGCTCAGATTTTCAATTTTATGCACAGCTCCATAAAGCGCTGGTCGCAGCAAATCTGTCATGGAAGCATCGATGATGACAAACTGCTTTTCCCGTCCCGCTTTGGTAAACAGCACTCGCGACAACAATATCCCCGACTGTGCCACCAGCGAGCGACCTGGTTCAAAATGTAACTGCTGCCCCACTCCGAGCTTCAGGTTGTGATGAAAAGTTTCAAAATACGATTCAAAATCAGGTATCCTGCCGGTTTCCAAATTTTCATAATCAATTCCCAAACCACCACCCACATTCAAATGTGGCAGCAGTATTCCACTGGATTCCAACAAGTCCTGAATCTCATTAATCTGCTGACAAAGATTTTTAAACACCGCCATATCCGTTATTTGCGACCCGATATGGAAATGCAATCCCAGCCATTCGACATTATTGAAATCCTTCCGGCAATGCAAAAAACTTTGCATTTGCCCCATAGGTAAACCAAACTTGTTTTCTGCTCTGCCAGTAGTAATCTTATCGTGTGTATGCGCATCTATATTAGGATTGAGTCGCAAAAAGATTCCTGCCACTACCCCCATTTCTTCTGCCATCTGATTTATTATTTCAACCTCCTGCAACGACTCGCAATTAAAAGCAAAAATACCGGCTTCAAGTGCGAACTTTATCTCACGGTCGGTTTTTCCCACGCCGGCAAAGACAATATCCCCGGGCATGAAACCATTTTCCAGCGCTGCTTTCACCTCATTTCCACTCACACAATCAGCGCCCAAACCACGACTACTTATGGTTTGCAATATTTTTCCGTTATGGTTGGCCTTCATTGCATAATGAAGCTTGTATTCATATTGGCCGGCACTATCAATTGCTTTGTCCAGCGTATCAGCGAGTAACGCCATATCATAAAAATATACCGGTGTTTCCCGATTTTCCATCAAATGCACCAATTCTCTATTTTCCATTTCCAATATCTTAATTATGAAATAATTTACTATTTAATGCCCGGAGCGTTCTTATTTTATCTTTGGTATTCACCAGCAGAGATATATTGTGAGGACTTGCCCCATAAGAAATCATACGAATGGGGATATCCCCCAGCGCACCAAAAAGCTGACGGGCATAGCCCGGCTCATCCGCTATCAAATGTCCCACCACACCTACAATTGTTTTACCATTCTCCACCTCAACCTTTCCAAACTGCTGAAGCTCTTCAACAATAACGGATAAATATTTGCGATTGTCGATAGTAACGGATACCGCTACCTCCGAAGTGGTTATCATATCAATAGGCGTTTTATATTTTTCAAAAACCTCAAAGACTTTGCGGATAAATCCGTAAGCCATCAACATCCGGCTTGATTTTATTTTGATAGCGGTAATCTCATCTCGTGCGGCAACGGCTTTAAAGCCTTTCCCTTTGTAACTGGCTGCAATTCTGGTCCCGGGTTCATCCGGCTGCATGGTATTTTTCAGCAAAACAGGGATATTAGCTTTTTGCGCCGGTAGTATGGTGAGCGGATGAAGAATTTTTGCACCGAAATAAGCCAGCTCGGCAGCTTCATCAAACATCAGATGGCGGACCGGCTGTGTATTTTCCACAATTCTCGGATCATTATTCTGTACTCCATCGACGTCTGTCCATATCTGAATCTCCTCCGCGCCCATAGCAGCGCCAAAAAGAGAAGCGGAATAATCGCTGCCACCACGCCCGAGGTTATCCACTTCGCCCCGTTCATTTCCACATACAAAACCCTGTGTAATAAATATCTGAGCTTCCGGATACTTATTAAATTCTACCTGCAACCGCTTTTTAATTTTATCCGTAACCGGCTCATGGTTGGCCCCCAGCGGAAGGAGCACGGTAGCATCAAGCAATACGGCATAATAGCCTTTTTTCAGCAACAACTGATGAAACATAAAAGTAGAAAGCTTTTCGCCGCAGGACAAAATCTCCCGTTCAATCTTCGCCGAAGGAGACTGTTCAATATTTTTGGAAATACCGTTAAAAATTGTATTTGCGTAAAACTGCGCCTCCTTTGCGTCATCTCCCAACAGCTGAGTAATAGCCCTGCCATAAACCTCTTTTAAATCCCGAACCGATTTGCGGGCTCTCTCTTTTTGCCCGTTAGTAACATTTCCTACCATCCATTCCAGCGCATCTGTAGTCCCCGCCATTGCCGACAGGATAACAAACACCGGCATTTGCGCATGAATAATTTCTGTAATCTTTTCCATTTTTTTGGCAGACCCGACTGATGTGCCGCCAAACTTTAAAACTTTCATTTCCTTCTCTTTTTAAAACAAAAAAACCCGGCCATTTTTTATGACCGGGTTTGCGTTTATTCTTTTTCCTGGATATCCATTAAATTAACAATCGCCGGTCATGATCGCACATCCGTTTCAACTGTTTCCTATTTTGAATGGTATTCAACATTACTATCTTTATTCTGCTGCAAATGTAGAAATTATTTTTCTCTACAAACATTTTATGAAAATTTTTTTTAAAGATGTAATTTTTTACGTTTTAAGTCAGGTTGCTCTTATCGCTGCATTGATTAAAGAATGTATAGCGAATTGAGTTTCCCCAAATTACAAGTCAGCCATACACGAGGCCGAAGCACAAGACTTACATCGGGGTGTTTTTTTATGGCCCTCATTTAGCGGAAACCGCTTTTGGCATACGGTGCAATATCCTGAGAGGCAAAATCTTTATTGAGGTATTTAAAATATCCGGTAATGGCAATCATAGCGGCATTATCGGTAGTAAACTGCAAACCCGGCAGATAGACCTTCCATCTTTCTTTTTCAGCCATCTTCAAAAGCTGTTCCCGCAATCCTGAGTTGGCCGACACGCCGCCGGCAATAGCAACCTCTGTAATACCGGTTTCGCGGGCGGCTCGTCTGAGTTTACTCAAAAGAACCCGGATTATCGTATCCTGAATAGAAGCGGCAATATCCGCTTTGTTTTTTTCGATAAAAGCATCATTTAGTTTTAGCTGATCGCGCAAAAAATAGAGAAACGCTGTTTTGAGCCCGCTGAAACTATAGTTCAGTCCCTGAATTTTCGGTTCCGGAAACGGATAAGCCTGTGGATTCCCCAACTTTGCCAGTTTATCGATTTCCGGGCCTCCCGGATAAGGCAATCCCATAATCTTCGCAGCTTTATCGAATGCTTCTCCGGCGGCATCATCGATGGTTTTTCCCAGAATCTCCATATCTGAAGGGCTGTTTACTTTCACAATCTGGGTATGGCCTCCCGAAACGGTAAGACATAAAAACGGAAATTTGGGATGGGGACTGTCAGGGCTGACTTCCACAAAATGGGCAAGAATATGGGCTTTCAGGTGATCTACTTCAATTATCGGAATGTTTAATCCCAGCGCAAAGGCCTTGGCAAAAGAGGTTCCTACAAGAAGCGATCCCAGCAATCCCGGACCTCTTGTAAAAGCAATGCTATCCAACTGATTTTTCCGTATTTTTGCTTTTCGCAGGGCCACCTCCACCACAGGAATAATGTTTTGCTGGTGTGCCCGTGAGGCAAGTTCAGGTACAACACCCCCATAGTTTTTGTGAATGTCTTGATTAGCAATGACATTTGACAAAATCTGACGGTCTTTTAAAACAGCCGCCGAGGTGTCGTCGCAGGAAGATTCAATACCTAAAATATAAATACTCATTTGAAAGAAAAAAAACAGGGCAAAAGTATTAAAAAAAGGGTTCTCAGAGCGCTGCTTTACGGGATACTTACACTTTTGTCTGTACCGCTGGTACTGACTTTTCTGTTTAAGCAGCCAATGGTGCAGTCGATGGCAGCAAGGAAAGTGGCTGCCTGGGTATCCGGCAAGACCGGAGACAGCCTGACCATCGGGTTACTGGACATAGACCTTTTTAAAGGAATAGAGATAAAAAAACTTGACTTACGAGACTCTCTCGGCGTTCCCATGATACGCATAAACGACATGAAAGTCAGGCCTGCCTTTTTCAAACTTTTGTCCGGCAGGTTTTTTATTCATTCTGTTTTTATCGATAGTGTTGATTTTCGCCTTATTGAGCACAAAGGAGAGGATAACTATACCTTTATCAACTTTATTAAGAAGCTCTCTTCCGGCGGCCATTCTTCCTCTTCGGGCGTTTTTAAGCTCAACATTAAAAAACTGACAATGGCACACATTCACTTCCAGCTCAAAAATGAAAATGATGTGAATCCCAACGTCCCACGGAACACCATGAACTACAGTAACATTGACGTCAGCCGTGCCTCCATTTATGCTCACAATTTTTTTCTCGTAAACGATTCGCTTGGTTTTCATTTGAATGATCTTACGGCGCATGAAAAATCAGGTCTCTTTCTGCGAAAGATGAAAAGCGATGTAGTGATTAGCGGAAGAGTATTTTATTTTAAGAATACGCTCATAGTAACCAACCACTCCCGGATAGACCTCGATTATTACATGTATGCAAAAGGCTGGAATGCTTACTCCGATTTTGTTGATTCGGTGAGGATGCTCGGCATTTTCAGGCCTTCTGATTTGGATTTAAGCGATATCGGTTATTTTGCCAATGTTATGTTTAAAATGAAAGACCGGGCCAAAATTCTCGGAGGCCGGGTGGACGGACCTGTAAGCCGGCTTGTGGGAAAAGATATAAACCTGACCTATGGAAAAGCAACACATTTTGAAGGAGATGTAAACATGACAGGGCTTCCCGATTTTTATTCCACCCGGATTGTGGCCAAAATAAAGAATTTTGAAACATCAGTCTCCGACCTGAAAAGTTTTGTCATCCCCAGTGACAATCCGCACATACCCGTTCCCGAATCCATTGCAGCCGGAGAAAAATTTAAACTAAAAGGGGAATTCAAAGGTTCGTACTACAATTTTTTCACCCGTGCCGGCATAGTTACAGCAAACAATGGAAAAATGAATCTTAACGTTAAGTTAAAAGCCGACACCGGCAAAATCCTGCGGTTAACAGCAAATTTTAAAGCCAGCGAGTTCCCGCTCAACCATTTTATCAACAGTAACAGCCTGTTAAAAAATGCAGATTTCACTGCTCATGTTGCTGTTTTCGACACACTGGGAAAACAGCACACAAAGCTGACCGTTGGTATCCGTCACATTCAGATGAACGGATATGACTTTCAAAATATTAACTACCATGGAAATTATCTGACCGACACGCTGTTTAGCAAAATAAAAATTAACGACCCACATCTGATATTACACGCTGCAGGTTATACTGTTTTCAAAAAGGAACCCCATTTTCATTTTAACCTGAAACTAACACGTTCCGATTTTAAGAATCTGAACCTGTGGGAACAGAAAGATTTCCACCTCAGCGGTATGGCCGCCATTAACTTTACGGGAATGGATATTAACTCTCTCTCCGGCAATATTCACATGAAAAATGCAGTCATCGGTTTTGGTAAAGACCGTTACCCGGTTGCCTTCTTTAATATTGAAAAGATTTGGAAAAATTCCGGACGGCAACGTATCGACGTCAACTCGGATTTGTTTGATTTCCAAATAAAAGGGCATTACCATATTGCGACATTAGGTACTGCCATCGGACATTTTTTTAATCACTATTTTCCCATATTGTCGCAAGAAAACAAAAATGCTTACTACAGCAACGATACGATTCAAATAAAGCTACTGTTAAAAAAACCAGAATTCATTGGCGAACATTTTATTTACGGTCTGAACATCAGTCCCAACACTACTTTTACTGCCCTTTTCAACCTCAAAAACAACACATTTACAGCGGATGGAAATTCCAGAAAGCTCATTTACAAAGGGGCCAAAGCTCTGGATAACACTCTTAAAATCAGGACAAAAAACAATCAGATCCAAATGTCGTTTGGTATTCGGCACCTCATTTTACGCGACAGTACGGCAACGGACAAAACCGTTTTCGGACTTGACAGCCTCCGGCTAAAGGTGAAAGTACGTAACGACAGTCTGGCTTATGGGCTTTACTGGCACAATCCGGATAGTCTGTGGATAAACAAAGGAATTTTAGAAGGGTTCTACATCAACAACCGAAATCTTCAGCAATTCAATATAAGCAAATCGCAGGTTTATATAAACGACACGCTTTGGCAGGTTAACCCCGAAAATAAAATTGTCCATAACAAAAACGGCTGGCAGTTTGAGCACCTCATCATTCACGGCGGCTTATCTGAGTTTGCCCTACAGGGACGATTTCCGAAAAACAACGGTGATTCGCTTAATATTTCTTTTCATTCATGGAATCTTTCTAACCTTGACCTGTTGTGGCACATGCTCGGTTTTGACGTTGATGGCACTTTAAACGGTATTGTTAAAATCACGCATATAAATGGCCGAAATGCACGTATTGCAGACCTGTCTATCAACAAGTTTGCTTTGAATCATACTCTTCTCGGCAATGCAAGAATTCTGAGTACATGGGACAATGTGGACAATTCCGCCTTTATCAAAACACAAGTCGTCAGACAAAATAAAACCGGCAGGACAAAAATTTTAGACCTGACAGGATTTTATTACCCCTACCGTGATTCAAACAACTTCGACATGGCTTTGCATTTTAACCATTTAAGCTTAAAGACCATCAATCCTTTTTTCAATGAATACATCTCTGATTTACGGGGTACGGCCGAAGGTAAAATGACACTGAAAGGCAGCACGGAAGATCCGCTGATTGAAGGATATGTGGACGTAAAACGAGCCAGTCTTGTGATTAACTACCTTAATACCAAATATTCTTTTCACCAAAGAATACTTTTTGACAAGGATAAAATTGATTTTGGAAAGTTGACGCTGTATGATACGCTTGGTAATAAAGCTGTGATGCAAGGGGAAATTCTACACCACTATTTCAAAGACATGCGGCTTAATTTTACCATCAATACGAAGAAGCTGTTGTTTTTTAATACGACACGTCGCATGAATGATGTTTATTACGGTACGGCAATTGCCTCGGGAAAAATAAGAATTACAGGCCCTGTTGATAATATTAAAATGGTAATTGATGCAAAATCCGACGCCGGCACTTCCGTTGTTCTGCCCCTGGATTACTCCACTGAGATTGCCGATAAAGATTACATTATTTTCAAACCACCTCCCACGGACAGCAACATGCTGAAGCCGGAAGAAACCATACTGAAACTGCAGCAAGTGAAAAAAAGCAAATATGCTATCACCCTGAACATGAACATCCGGCCCAGCGCCGATTTGAAGATATATCTTCCTTCAAACATGGGTGATATCCAGTCAAAAGGAAACGGCATCTTGAATTTACAGGTAAACTCGGATGGCAACATATCGCTGACAGGTGATTATATCGTTGATAGAGGAGAGTTTAATTTTTCTCTCGGTAGTTTTGTCAAAAAACATTTTGAGTTGGTAAAAGGAGGACGTATCTCGTGGGCAGGCAACCCGTACCAGGCAACTGTGAATATCAAAGGACTTTACCGGCTGAAAGCCAACCTGAGCAGCCTTGGTATTGTTGTTGATTCCAGTGCAGGTTACAGAAACCGAACACAGGTAAATTGTTATGTTATCATGTCGCACGACCTTTTCAACCCGGAAATCCGTTTTCAAATTCATTTCCCCGACCTGGATCCAGACATGCAGCACATGGTTTACGCACAGCTCGACACAACAAACACAGCCGTCATGAACCAACAAATGATTTCGTTGCTGGTACTGGGTTCTTTTAGCCTTAACAACGCTTCTAATATCACATGGAGCACTTCATATTACTCTATCATTTCCAACCAGTTAAGTGCTATGCTATCAAAAATTAGTAAAGATTTTGACATCGGAGTAAATTACAAGCCTGGAACTGCACTTTCAAAGAAGGAATTTGATGTAGCCCTTTCGACCCAGCTATTTAATGACAGATTAATTATCAACGGCAACTTTGGAATGACTTACGACAAACAAAACAGGTCGGCAAACAATCTCGTGGGCGATGTGGATATCAGTTACAAAATCACCAAAGACGGACGGTGGTTGCTGAAAGCGTATAACCATTCCAATGTAAACTCGTGGTACTATTACAGTAATTATGACAAAATTTCACCTTACACGCAAGGTGTCGGCATCGTTTACAGAAAAGAGTTCACAAGCCTTTCCGACCTGTTTCGACGAAGTGGGGTAAAAAGTAAAAGTAAGAAGCGAAAAAATTCTCATAGAAAAGAGAAATTATGAGTAAACATTTTGTAGTCTATAAATCCTCTGCCGGCTCTGGAAAAACTACTACGCTGGTGAAAGAATACCTGAAACTTACACTGAAAAACCCGGGTAATTTCAGACATATTCTTGCAATAACCTTTACCAACAAGGCCGCAAACGAAATGAAATCCAAGATGATAGAAAGTCTGCAGGAAATTTCTGCCGGCCATCTAAATAAAAACAATTATCCGGAAATTATGTTGGAAACCGGGCTTTCGGCTGAGCAGATTACACATCGCGCCGGACAACTGCTTTCGCTGATTATCCACAATTACGATGAATTTGCCGTCAGCACCATCGACTCTTTTGTACATCAGATTGTACGCACTTTTGCCTCCGACCTGAAGCTGCCACAGGGTTTTGAGGTTATCATCGATAACGAAGACCTCGTCCCGTTTATTGTAGAAGATATTTACGACAAACTGGGGCATGACAATGCCTTTACGGAGATTCTAATCCGGTTTGTCATGTCGCAGGTGGAAGATGAAAAAAGTTATGATTTAACCAAAAACTTATCCGATTTTGTTCTGAAACAACTGGGCGAGGATGGTTCCGAAAACGCAAAAGGGCTGGAGAAACTCTCCTCCACCGATTTTCTCATCAATATAAAAAGACTGCGGGACGCTGTTTTTTCCACAAAAGAATCCATCCGGGAGCTTGCCCGTCAAAGTCTTGACATAATCACAAGTGCAGACCTTTCCATAAATGATTTTTCATACGGGAAAACCGGTGTGGCCGGATACCTCAAAAGGCTGATCGACTGGCCGATGAAGGAGAAAGATTTGATTCCCAAAAGCCGCGTGATCAAAGCTATTGAAAATGATGAATGGTATTCAAAATCAAAAGAAAGCAGTATTAAAACCCGCATTGATGGTATTGCTCCCCGGTTAAAAAAGAACCTCGAAGCTATTCGTGAAAAGATTGCTTTTTATGCCATCCGGCGATTGGTGTATAACAACATCTACGAGATGGCGCTCATCAACGAAATCAGGCAGCTTTTTCAGGATTTTACGGAAAGGACGGGGAAAGTACACATCTCCGAATTCAATAAACGTATCCACCGGGAGATTGCCGGGCAGCCCGTACCGTTTATTTATGAGCGGCTGGGCCGGCGTTACCGCTATTTTCTGATTGACGAGTTTCAGGACACCTCCATTTTGCAGTGGGACAATCTTTTACCACTTGTGGAAGAGTCGCTGGCAAACGGTTATTTCAATATGGTAGTGGGCGATGCTAAGCAGGCCATTTACCGCTTTCGCAACGGCGAAGTGGAACTTTTTACCCATTTGCCCCACCTTTACGGACTTGAGGATACTCCTGAGAATGCTCTTCGCGAACAGATGCTGTTACAGAATTACGAACAAAAAGACCTGAAAACCAACTACCGTTCGAGGGAAGAGATTATCCGTTTTAACAACGAATTTTTCGACTATTCCGGCAAAAAACTGTCCGGTGGATTCGATGAAGTATATGCCGACGTTAAGCAGAAAGTCCCTTCAGGAAAGAAAAAACCGGGCGGTTATGTCTCTATGGATTTTATTCCTTCCGAAAATGCAGATGATTTTCGCAAAAAAAGGTTAGATAAAATCCTGGAAATAGCAGAAGAGCTTACCTGGAAAAATTACCCGCTAAAAGACGTCTGCATTTTGACGCTAAATAATAAATCGGCAGCAGAAATTGCAGCTCATTTGCTGCAGCACAATATTCCGGTAGTCTCTTCAGAATCGATGCTGCTGACAGCTTCTCCTAAAGTCCGGCTCACCGTGGCCTTTATGAAGCTGCTCACCGAAAGCAGCAACAAACTCTTTTTTGCTGAATTTTTAACAAATCTTCTTTGGGTTCATGGGGCAGGTAACAAATTTCACTCCCTTTACAGAGAAGCCGTTACACAAACTAATCCTTTGGATTTTGTTTTGAAAAAATTCGGACTAACCATTCCTTCACCTGATATTTTGCGGGCACACAGCGTTTATGAGATAGCCACCGAAGTTATCCGGAATCTGACAAACACAAACGCCCCTGATATCTTTCTGCAATATTTTCTGGATTTTATTTTTGAAAAAGAGATGACATACAACGGTTCATTGCCTGCGTTCGTTCAGCTTTGGGAAGAGAAAAAGGCCAAAGAGAGCATTGTTTTGCCGGAAGGCATGAATGCCGTACAGATTATGACAGCGCACAAAGCCAAAGGGTTGAAATTCGGCGTGGTGATTGCCGACCTGCATGACATGAAAAATTGGCTTACCCGCAACCAGTATTGGGAAAATATACATCTGCCGGAATTAGAAAACGTTTTATCTGTTTTACTAAAAATATCCAAAGATGATTTGGCCGCAGCCGGCAAAAAAGAGGTTTACGACCATGAGCGCGCTAAAACGGATTTAGATTTTCTAAATAAAATTTATGTGGCTTTTACCCGTGCTGTGGATGCATTATATCTGACAATCAGCCTTTTACAAAATGGCAAAAAAGATTCTTTTTCCGAATATCTTGTTGAATTTATAAAGGGAAAAGGACTTTGGAATGATGAGATACTACATTATAAATGGGGGCGATTCCCTGAAATATCAAAAACAGAGGAACAACCGGAAGAGAACGAGACCGTTTTACTATCAAAGGATTTTTCCACGCCCTGGTACGAATATATGACAGTTGCACCGGTGGAGGAAGTTTATTGGGAAGCACTGGATCTAAGTTCTTCGCGCACCTTCGGGAAACTGTTGCATGCCATTTTATCAACAATAAAATATGCTGCGGAGGCAGAACAAAAAGTAGATGCTTACCGTTATACCGGCCTGTTGGACGAGCGGGAAACCCTGCATATAAAACAGCTTCTGAAAAAAGTTTTTGCTCATCCGGATTTGAGTTCGTACTATACGGAAGGAGCCATTATAAAAACGGAAACCGAAATTTTTGATGCGGAAAAGAAACGGTTTTTGCGTCCTGACCGGATTATTATTTCGGCAGATAAGCTGACAATTATAGACTACAAAACCGGTATGAGAGAGGTAAAATCGGAAGAAAAATATAGAAAACAGGTGAACGGATATGCAACAGTTTATGCTCGTTTGGGCTACCAAAATATTGAGAAAAAGCTTATTTATATTCACGAGAGCGGCGTGGAAGTGGTGGATGTCTAAACCGTTTTTCCTTCTTTTCCATTCAAACATTTACATATTTTAGTGAATTACACTAACTTTGCGACCACATTAAAGCGACACAAGAATCATGGCAACACTGCAGAAAATAATTTAATCGTGAGATTTCCCGGCACAAGCGGATGTTTACGTCATTAGTTGGACAGCGCTTTGTCACAAAAAAATAAAAATAAAAAAATATTGGTCAGTTCAAAGAATGTTACTATTTTTGCACCCCAAATTCAAGAAACAAATTTACTATGTATTTATCTGTAGAAAAGAAGAAAGAAATTTTCACAAAGTACGGTAAGGATGATCGGGATACCGGATCGGCAGAAGGCCAGATTGCACTGTTTACCTACCGTATTAAACATCTTACCGAGCATTTGAAGCGAAACAAAAAGGATGTGTTTACGCAGCGGTCGCTTGTACGAATGGTAGGGAAGCGCAGAAAACTGCTTGATTATCTGAAAGAAAAAGATATCGAAAGATACCGTACCATTATTAAACAACTTGGGCTAAGAAAATAGGGATTGCCCTATTTCGCAAAAAAAGGCAATTAACCGATTGCCTTTTTTTGTGTTTATGCAGGCTGCGGACATGCCCGGTTTTCTCAAAATTGTTTTTCCGGCTCAAGATACAAAAACAGCCGGCTCAACAATCTGAGAAACAGCATTAGAGACAACCGGCAACAACTTTAAACGAATTAAAAACATCTAAATAACATTTATGTCAGCACAAGGGATCACAAAAACATTTGAAATGACTGATGGTATGACCATCTCCATCGAAACCGGCAGACTTGCCAAACAAGCCGACGGATCAGCTGTAGTAAGAATGGGAAACACCATGCTTCTGGCCACCGTCGTTGCTGCTCAGGAAGCAAAGGAAAATGTGGATTTTATGCCACTTTCCGTTGATTACAAAGAAAAATATGCTGCCACAGGCAAATTTCCAGGTGGCTTTTTCAAACGCGAAGGTCGTCCTTCGGAATACGAAATTCTTATTTCGCGGTTAGTTGATCGCGCCTTGCGGCCATTGTTTCCGGAAAATTTCCATGCAGAAACACAGGTTATCATTCAGCTGATTTCGGGTGGCGACGATGTAGCACCTGATGCTTTGGCTGCTTTGGCTGCTTCTTCGGCATTGGCTGTTTCGGATATTCCATTCCACGGTCCCATTTCGGAAGTCAGAGTTGCCCGTATCGATGACAAATTTGTTATCAATCCGAGTATCAGTCAAATGGAGGAGGCCGAGCTGGAGCTGATGGTTGCTGCCAGCGAAGACAACATTATGATGGTGGAAGGAGAAATGAAAGAAGTCTCAGAGGCGGTTATGTTAGAAGCTATCAAAGTTGCCCACGAAGCCATCAGGATTCAGTGTCATGCACAGAACGAGCTGGCTGCCATGGTCGGGAAATCGCAACCCAAACGCGAGTATTGCCACGAAACAAACGACGAGGATCTGAAAAAGCAGGTTAAAGAAGCCACTTACCAAAAATGCTACGACCTGGCTTTACAGGGAAATCCTGACAAGAACGCCCGTTCGGAAGCTTTTAAAGCGGTTCGCGACGAATTTATCGAGAGCCTCCCCGAAGAAGAGAGAGATGAAAAAACCGAAATGGTGAAACGTTATTTCCACGATGCAGAAAAAGAAGCTGTCCGTAAGGCACTTCTCAACGAAAGGATTCGTCTGGACGGTCGTAAGCTGAATGAAATCCGCCCCATTTGGAGCGAAGTGGATTATCTGCCTTCCGCTCACGGTTCGGCCATCTTCACACGTGGCGAAACACAGGCACTGGTAACCTGTACGCTGGGCAACAAAATGAACGAGCAGATGATTGACGGGGCCGTATTTGAAGGAAGCTCCAAATTTATTTTGCATTATAATTTCCCCGGGTTCTCCACCGGCGAAGTACGCCGCTTCGGCAGCCCCGGACGCCGCGAAATCGGCCATGGCAACCTCGCCATGCGCGCGCTGAAATATATACTCCCCGAAGGCGACGATAATCCTTATACCATTCGTCTTGTTTCAGATATTCTGGAATCTAACGGTTCGTCTTCCATGGCAACCGTTTGTGGCGGCACACTGGCCCTTATGGATGCAGGAGTAAAAATCCAAAAACCGGTGGCAGGAATTGCCATGGGACTAATTACCGATGCGGAAACGAAAAAATATGCCGTTCTTTCCGACATTCTTGGCGACGAAGATCACCTCGGCGACATGGACTTTAAAGTAACCGGAACGAAAGACGGTATTACCGCCTGCCAAATGGACATTAAAGTGGATGGCCTGCCTTACGAAGTATTAGAAGAAGCCCTGGAGCAGGCCCGCGAGGGGCGCTTACATATTTTGAGTGAAATGGCCAAAACCATCACCGAACCGCGTGCCGATTACAAAGAAAATGTTCCACGTATTGAGCGCATGATGATTGCCAAGGAATTTATCGGCGCCGTGATTGGACCCG
>CAZRAW010000044.1:0-16387 GCA_964598065.1 uncultured Lentimicrobiaceae bacterium | reverse complement strand
CGTGGTCATTGCCTATTATCCAGCCAAAATCGTCAATCGCAAAGGCAAAGGGTCTGGGAAATATGATTTCTTCTTTTTTTGTTTTCACTTTACTTTACTTTCTATTTGGATAAACTTCAATTAATAAATGCTTTTGAAATGAAGCCTCTAAAAACGGACTTTTCCCATTTATTGAACCCAATTTTTTTCGGTTCACGTAATCATACACAACATAATCTTTTTCTTTTTTAAGCCCACGAAGTTGAATCTTTCCACTCCATTTTTTGGCATAAAATGAATAAAACATTGTATCGGCTTTTTGAAGCACATATGTTTCGGGCTTATCCCACCCGATATCGTATAAGGTACCAAGGTAATTGGCTTTTGAAAGCATCTTTTGCTTATAAATGCTTATCCATTTCTTCCATATTATAGCTTTTTCTGGCGTAAGCAAAAAATCACCATCGGTTACAGTAGGATTGTTTTCAGGCCAGGTAAATTTACTGCCAGGGACACCTCCGATACCCACGGTAGAGGCAAAATCATCACCGCCATCGCTCAATTCCACATGATCGCCAAAATAGGCGATATTACCCAAAAGGGCTTTATACACCGCACCTTTCGTTCTTATTTGCCAACTGCTTGTTGGATCGGAGGCCACCGCCTGATTCAGGTATGGCATGTTGTAAAACGAAAAAACGGTGCCGCCAGGACATATTTCTATCACAGCATTAGGTTTATATTTATGTATTGTTTTATCTATCATTTTATAGAAGCCAGGGAGTTCCTGGCTGGCTTGTGCAGGATATTTGAGATGATGTGCGGGGTTGTAATCGGGTGGCACAGCGTTTTGGAACTGTCCATCAAGTTTCACGCCATCGAATCCCCATACGTCAAAAAATCGATGAAGTGCTTTTTTAGTCAGCGCAATGGTTTTACTGTAAGTAGGCCCCATATAAAAGCTGCCCCACCAAGTGATATAGCGCGGTGACCCATCCTTGTTTAATAAAAGGACATCCTGATAATTCTTCGGCACTTTGGCATACGGAGCGAGTTCAGGATTATGTTCCATTAGTTTGGTATACGCCGAAATGATCATAGGCGCATACCAAATTTTAGCTTTCAAACCGTAAGAGTGTATTTTATCAACTAATGCTTCCATTTGCTTGTTGCCTCCCGGATACATTGTCTTGTTCAAACGCCAATCTCCTATGGCTCGTTGATAGCCATCGTCAATTACAACCCATTTAAAACCAAGCTTTTTCACTTCGGGCAATGTGCCGATAATTACTGCAGGCGTAACATTACGTTCATAGCCCCAGGCACACCATATCGGTTCATAGGCTGCTTCAGGAGACTTGGAAAAAGTAATACCTTTTTTCTGCATAATCTTTGAAAATTCACGTAAGGAGGAAAAAAAATCTCCGGTATGGACAGTCGTAAATGTTTGGGGCAGTTTTAGCGTATCTCCATTAGATAGAACAAAAGAAGAGTTCTTGTAATTTTTTTGAATTGAAATATCAACTCCTCTTCCCTCGTCATCGCTTTCCACTGGGAGGGAAACGCGTAACGGAAACATATTAAGATGTCCTATGGCCACGCCCACATCTCGACGCCAAACATCAGTTACAGGAATACCACCACCGTAGTCGGTGCTGGTCATACCTAAATAGTTTTTACGATAAAAACCTTTACTCACCGGTCGTATCCAATCGGAACGGGCATCACTTGATCCGCCTTGAAACGACCAAACTAAGGTGTCTTTAGGAGAGAACAAAATGTTGTAATTATTGCTAACCCATTTTGTCAAATATAATCCCTCTCCCTTATTTACAAAATAGGTATTGAAAACAGCCATATTGGGAAAACTGTCGTAAACAGTAATTCGTAAATGCTTTTCCACCTGTATTGAACCCTTATGGTACAATCCGGTGAAAACATAGGTTTTACCTTTGCCAATACTATCATTAAAAACATAGCTGGTATCACTTTGGCGGTTGTAATCTTTCAAACTGTGATGCCGTGTTACAAGGTATTCAGAGTAATTAAAATCATTGTTAAGCGGAGAAAGCTGTTTTTTAGAAATGATTTTTGTACGCAGCGAAGCATCCACCTCCACAGTCAAATTTCTATTTTGTATGCTAATGATTCCCGATTTATTGTTGTGGCCGTGACTGCAGGCCTGCAAAAAAAACAAAGAAATTAGGATAATAGCCAAAGCAAATTTTTTGTTTTTCATTGTATTATTTTTTTTCGTAGTTTTAATTATCCTCAAAAGCTAATACAAACATTGATAAAACAGAAAGTAACATCCCAATCAGAATAATCGAATGAGGCATTGTTTTATACAATATCAGTGAAATAACCACAGTAATAACAGGTGCCACCGCATTAGTAAGTGGGCTCACGATTATGGCTTTACCATAACGAAAGGCATAAACAATAGTAAGTGCACCAATGGCATTTAAAATTTGAATTCCAGCGGTGTATCCAACCTCTTTCCAGGAAAAAACTAAACTTTGTATTGCGGAATCTTTTGTCATAAACCAAGCCACAGGTGCCAGTAACAAACCGGTAAGAGTCATATAAAAGAAAATGCTTTCTGCTTTCATACGACCATTGGCAAATCTCATAAAATAAGCTTGTAAACCCCAGGCCAGAAAAACCAGCAAGGCAAAAATTAACCATAATATTCCATGGGTAATATGATTCGACGGATCCTGATACGCCAAAAAGGGAATAGCTAAAAGGGCTAATCCAATACCAATCCATCCTTTTGGTGTTGCTTTTTCTTTAAGGAAAAATACGGATAATAGAATGGTCACCACGGGCGAAAGCGAGATAATCGGAAAAATTAAATACGCGGGGCCGTTTGCTATAGCACCCGTAAATAGAAACAATTGACCGCTGGCTCCTAACAAGCCAATAATGGCACCATATAAAATTGATTTTCCATCTGTTTCCGGCTTCCAACCAATGGCCTTTAGCGCTACTAAAGCAGGGATGATCATGGTGACTGACCAAATCACATAAATAATGGTTCCCGGATAAGCTGAGGTTCCTATTAAAGCTCCCCAAATACCCCAAAAAAGCGTCGTTACTAAGGCATATAGCAACCATGGCTTTTGTTTGCTCATCACATCAATACAATATTTTAATTTTTAATAAATGATTAATTTTTTAAATATACTCGTTTTTTGTCCCGTTATCCTTAAAAAATAATACCCTGGCGAAATACCGTTTTTGTTGAAAATCACCGTCTTTCTTTGTGTAATTTTTCCGCTGTAAAGATTCAAGATATTTTGTCCATTGAGAGAATACAATGTTACCTTCACATTATCAGGAGTATCCAAAGAGATTTGAATTTCAGCCGAATTATGAACCGGATTTGGCTTGATTATCACTGCTGCGGTGTGTGCTTTCAAATCATTAATTCCCAAAGGTTGTCCTGGTTTCATCCCCTTTGCAGGAGTATATTCTGAAGGGGTGATTCCCTGATAAGCACATATTCTGTAATAATAGGTGGTCGAACTGTTGAGATTTTTATCAATATATTGAACGGCACTATTGTCCAGATAAACGAACGGTTTGAAATGCAAACTGTCACCTGTCGAACGTTCAATCAAATAACCATCTATGCCATCATTTCGCAACCAGCTCAGTTTAATTCGTGAATAGGTATATTCAGAAAGAGTTGATAGTGTAAAATACTGAGGCTCTTCAGGTGCCTGGTATTTTAGAAAATAAAAATTACTGTTCTTTCCCCAGACATTGTGACCGTTTACCAGCAATGATGCATTGAAACCTGTGACTGTGTCCATCCCTAATTGGTTCATTTTCAATTCTACTTCTAAAAAGTTGTTGCTGTGATAGGAAGGAACGACCTCAACAAGACTCCACTTTTCACCAGACCGGTTGTACAAAGAGTCATTGCTTATCAGATAATTATAGTTGCTTGTGTCTCCTACATTGAAATATAGCCGATAGGTTTTCTCCTTATTAGCATGAATTGCAAAATACAGATTGTCTTTGCTATCATTGTTGTAAAAACGGAGGGTAGCAATGCTGTCATTGACCAATCCGGTTGCTGTTGGAGGAATAATGTTCCAATCATCAGAATTGCCGTCCATTCTGATGTCTGCAAATGTCTGGTTGTTTGTTCCTGTCGTTTCTGTCACAGTATCTGATAAAGCAGAATATTGATTGCCTTCTTTATATTGAATCCTGTACTGATACTGTTGGTTTTCCGATAAATCCTTATCGACATAAGCAATCTCGCTACTGCGAAAAACTCCAATATTTTTGAAATCCCCATTATCATCTGATCTTTGCAGAACGGTATAAATATCAGTGCTTTGGTTGTTTCTTATCCAATACACAACATTGTTGGTTTTGTAGTTTTTTACGACTAGTGCTGCAGGCTTTTCAGCCAACACATTTTTTGTAAATGAGATGAGACTTTCACCGGGCAAAGGCAAAAAGCTTGTATCTGAACTTCCGGACAGAGGATTCATAAATCCTATTTTGAACTGATTGGCCAAAGGAGGATTTGTCATTTGATCAAAGGGAATCTTTAATTCAATGACGTTCGAATTCTGACTTGTCTTTACTTGGGAAATGTACTTCCATTTCATATTGTGGTCTGTACCGTTATAGGAATACAGTGTGTCTTTTTTTAGCAAATAATCAAATCCGGAATGTTTCCAGGGGCCGTAAAAGGCACCGGTAGTTGAATCATTGTCGGCATCAAAGAAAAATTCATTGTCCTGGGAAAGTTCATCTCCCTGAACCACAATAAACAATGTATCAGTTGTGTTGAATATCTTTAGAATCTTCGCACCGGATTGGTCAGCTGAATAAAATACCGGAATATCTGACCAGTCATTTGCGTTTCCATCAATGATTATTTTCTGTTGAGCAGACGGTGCGTTATTGATTTCTTTAAAGTAATTTCTTCCATAATAGGTGTTTGTGGCTGTTGTACTATTCACGTTTAGAGTTGCATTTAAATTATTATAACCAGAAACGCTGTCCCATAATCCAACATTGGCCAGTCTGATAGAATATTCAGGCCGGTTCATGAGCCTTGTGTCGCCGTCGGGAAGGTTCAAATAGAAGTCATAATCACCTGGTTCTAAATTTTTGGGAAGGCCGGCTTTAATATTTAAATTGATTGTATCATGGATAGGCCAAAGGCGCATGTCTCCTTCAAGGCTTACATAATATTGTTTTCCGTTGTTTTTGTTTTTTAATATAATTTCAACATTTCTGGGATTGGTAGGATTTGCCCAGCCATCATTCAATAATTTCAGTTTCAAATTTACTTCACCGCCGGGCTTCGACTGATTTTGGATGTTAGCACTAAGCAAACGAAAACGATAACCAAGTTTCCGCTGAATTTCCGGAAAGCAACCCTGGTTCTTCCATTCTTCTAAAACGGACTGAATATAATCACGATTAAGGAAGGTCCAATGAAAGCGCCGCATTTCTTTCACTGCATTGCTACAAGTGGATTGGGCAGATTTAAGATCGGTTTCACCTCCCATAATAGTAAATTTGGTATCTTGTGCAAGATAACGTTTTACAACAGCACTATCATCTATAGGATATGTACCCTCATCATAAGGACCGGCAAGAAAGGCATCATCATGATGGGCAATTCTGGCTATGGGCAAGTTTGTATAAGCTTCTTCCGGAGTTACAGGTATATAGGTTTTCATGTTGAGTAGCTTGAATTTATATCCAGGGGTACGAACCTGCACCATACGGCTGGGAGGCATAGCTGCAAGGAGAGAATCAATCAGTTGACGCCTGTCTGCCCAGTTCTGCGCTGAAACGACACCGGGAGATACAGAATAATAATCAGTATAATACCATTCGCCCCAAGCGCCGATAAAGCCGGCCTGAAGTACAAGGATAACATCACTGTTAGCCCTGAGTATGGGTTTCAGCTGCTGAATATGTTTCAAAACAATTGCCGGCCGTGCATCTCCGTAAGGAGGGGTGTCTTTGTTTGTATAGCTAAACCGGATTACGGCTTTCATGCCTGCTTTTCGCAGGGTTGCAAAGTCCTGCTCAAGTTTACGCAAAAACGAAGCAGAAATTAGGCCGTTTTTATAATTATGTAGTGAATAATTTAAAAATACCAGACTTATCCCTTGTTTCCGGTAAGCCAAAAGATCGTTATAATTGATAGTCGAAACGAAATGAAAAAAACCCCTTCCCGGATTTACAATATTTCCTTTATATTCCTGATAGGTTACCTGCGTCGTGGACTGGGCAAAACAGTCCAGAAAAAATAATAATAATAACACAGAAAGAATGTAGTTTTTCATG
Organism: uncultured Lentimicrobiaceae bacterium; assembly: GCA_964598065.1. Classification (GTDB taxonomy): domain Bacteria; phylum Bacteroidota; class Bacteroidia; order Bacteroidales; family F082; genus Sulfidibacterium. Next base: position 10,072 of record CAZRAW010000044.1, on the reverse strand, counting down.
GCATATAAATTTGTGGATAAGTGATGGAGACAAATATTAAAATTTAAAAAAGGGTGCAGGAATAACGTAAATAAAATTTTATTTCTTTCTTTTATTTGTGAAATATTCCCGCACCCGACACTTAAAAAACACGTTAAACTATCAAAATGAGAAAACTTTTGATTGTTTCTTGCTGATTGTAAGCTATTTCAAATTCAGCGTCAAGGCTGTGCCACCCATTTCCGGAATATGCCCAACATCGTTCCAGCTTACAGGGTCGCTAAGGAAAATACCCCATCTAACCTTTTTATTGCTTAATCCCGGCACCTTTGTACGAGAGATACCAAATTCTACGGTGGTAGTATCTCCGCTTATCTTTACCGTGCCCAGTTTAAAAAATCCGGCAGGAAATGCGGTGCTTCCCCATGCCCATTGATCATTGGGCCAATCGGTTCCATTATAAATAAAAGCATCGACCTCGGCACCTTTTACAGAAAGCTGTCCTTCAATATCATAGCTGGCAGCAAAATTTTTCGGCCACATCCAGCTTGTATTTCCGGTACTGTCGTTATAATCATTATCCATCTCAATGTCAAAGACATCATCCGTAGCACCGGTATACTTTACATAGACATAGACCCAATTTCCGTCATAATCGAATTTTGCCGCCTTAACGGCATTGGGAATCGTATCGTTGAAAGGAACAACAATTGCAGTAGGATCCTTTGCCCAATCTGAGAAAGAATTATCGGTCAGGCTAATCCATGTTTTTTTACTGACATTGATTCTAGTAAACACATTGTATTTAACACCCTTTTCGGTAACCGCTAAAGTAACTAAATAGCTTGCCGAGGAGTCATAAGTATGTACGGGGTTTTGTTCTGTTGATGTTGCACCATCACCAAAATTCCATAAGTAGGTACCACTCACAGCTGATTTATTGGTAAAAGAGATGGTATAGCCCTCCGAAGTATAGGAGAACAAAGCACTCGTGGTGGCTGGTTTAGGATAATTATATTTCTTGCATGAAAATAATAAAGTAGACATAAACAACCCTATCATTACAACATATATTAAGTTTCGCTTGTTCATAATTTAAAGATTTAAGATTAAAAAATAGTTTTATCCTTAATAGATTTTTCCATAAGAAATGAATTACGGATTCTGTTTGGCCAACGGGTTGGCCAAAATTTCTTCAATCGGTATGTAATACTGGACTCTTTTGCTGTTCCATGGAATTACAACGTTAGGAGTACTCATAGGCGGTGGATTATTCAGGTCAATATCAGCAACAGTCAAATTTACGATATGATATCCCCAGTAATCCCTGACAATATTGCGATGATTTCTTAATAAATCGAAAATCCTGTGGCCTTCGAAGGCGAATTCAATCCTTCGTTCGTTCAATACCACATCCAGTATTGTTTCTCCATTTGGCACACTCGTATAAAGCGCGTCTCCAAGGCCTCGATTTTTTCTGATCAGATTCACATCGGCTAAAGCTTCTGCGGTATTACCCAAATGAGCGTTGCTTTCGGCTCGATTCAGGTACATCTCAGCCAAGCGAAGCATGACCGGTGAAGACAGATCAGGAAACCCGCCCTGAAATGAAAATTTGGTGATATAAAATGTCTGGATACCATTCTTCAATGCAATACTGCCATCGCTATTGAAAAGTGTATCAATATAATCCCAACGGACATCTTCCTTGTGTTGACTCATCAGATCACGTAATGATTTCGATGCAAATTCTTCCCCCCAACCACTGTTGCCGTTAGAATAGAGCATAGAAGCAATAGAGCCAAATTTTCCGGCGTTGTCAGCCGGTGTAAACGCAATGGCCCAAATGGTTTCTGGACGGCTAAGCGCATTGGCAAAATAGGTGGGATAGGATGTACTTGTTTCCAGGGAATATTTGCCGGAATTGATCACGGAATCTGCATAGTCAATACTACTGTCATATTTGTCCATATACAAGTATACCCTTGATAACATGGCCCAGGCTGCATACTTGCTTGCATATTGTTTACCACGATCCTGGTTCATCAAAGCAGCAGCTTTCTTTAAATCACTAACAATAGAATTATAAGTGTCCTTTACACTGGCTCTGGCTTTCACAGGGGTTATCTGTGCAGATTCGCGAAGAATTATTCCTGGAGTGGTACTGGGATCACAATCATCATAAAGCGGTGAAAAAAATCTAACCAGATTGAAATCACTAAATGCACGCAGGAAATAATTTTCTCCTTCAAGCTGTAAGTCCAGTGCATCCTTTGATTTTTTGTTTTTAATAATGCCTATAACTGTATTGGCACCATTGATTATTTTATAGGAAATATACCAAAAATACCCGGCATTTTCCTGAGTAGGAGAATGTGTATAGGTAAAACTGAAGTATAAGGGATCTGATGTTCTGTTTGCGCAGACGATATTGTCTCCAGCAAAATTTGACATTTGAAAATATTGCCGCAGGTACATATTGTTTTGATTCTGGACGCCATTGAAAGGTAAATTGTCTTTAAATAAGGCATAATTACCATTGGTAACGTTGAGAAGAGCACCCGGAGACGAGGCAATGGAAGAGGTTGACATCTGGTCGGAAGGCGCAACAGTCATCTTTCTACATGACTGGGTCACGATTAGAAGAGCCAACAGACCGATCAGTTTAAAATTTACAAATTTTTTCATTTTTCTTCTCCTTATTATAATTATAATTTCATTTTTATGTTAAATATGAATTGTCTGTTGTTAGGATATCTAAAATCATCCACACCCGGCATGGACCATTCAGCGCTTGTTAGCGTTGCTTCAGGATTCTGCCCCCAATAATTGGTCCATGTATGAACATCAGTTGCATTTAGTGACACGGTTAGTCCTTTAAGATGCATAGCTTTGACAATTCTTTGTGGGAAGCGATAGTAAATATTTATACTATTCAGTTTAATGAAACTTCCGTCCTGAACATAACGTGAGGAAGGCTCGGTTGAGAGCGCATTGTTCTGCATGCTGGGTTCGGTGGCATGGTCGCCCGGTTTTACCCATCGTGAGGAACCCGTAGGCAGCACCATATAATTATAAAAAGGCTCATGTCCGTCAGAGCTCATATACTGTTCAATAAAATTGTACACTTTATTTCCGTATGAAAAGGTGAAATTAGCTGATACCCCGATATTTTTATAATGGAACTGCGTATAAAAACCTCCCTGAAATTTTGGTAGCGCACTTCCTACTTCTTGAGCAGCAGCGTCCGCGTAATTGCTGGTTGCAGAACGGCTAATCACTTTTCCGTTAGCATCTTTTGTTATCTTTTGCCATAATGGACCACCGGTTTGGGGATCTACACCCAACCATTTCGGGACATAGAAAGTATACATGTTTCCACCGTTTCGATAGATTTGAGAAACAGCGTCCACAGTGATGACAAGGGGAACTTTAAACCCGTTGAGGATATCCTTATCTTTTCCGAAATTAACACCTACTGACCATCCTATGTTTTTGGTGTCAATAATTTGTCCGGTTAGGGAGGCATCAACCCCTGTATTGGTAACGTTTCCTGTATTTTGCCACTGACCTTCAAAACCAGTGGATGTGGGTACAGAAACATTTACAAGCAAATCTCTCGTTTTGTTATTATAAAGATCAACGGTGAAGGACAAACGTTTGAAAATCTCCAAATCAAGTCCGACATCAAATTCGTTGGTCCTTTCCCAGGTCAAGTTATAATTTTGAAGTTGTGATGGCGTAGCTGCAGGACTTCCGTCATATTGGGTGTCAAGTGAAAACAGTCCCATATAACGCGAAGCTCCGACATCCGAGTTTCCCGTAAGTCCATAGCTTGCTCTTAGTTTTAATAAATTAAAAACAGAAGAAAACTTCATAAAGTCCATGTTGCTTATCAACCAGGAAGCAGCAATACTCGGGAAGTTGGCAAACCTGCTTTTCGGCGGGAAGCTGGAAACCGCATCTTTACGAAATGAAGCAGTAAGAAAATACAGATGATTATAATTGTAGTTCACCTGTGAAATAAATGAACGGCGAAAACCTTTTGAGTTTGAACCCCCAATGGTAATTTGATTGGAAGCTACAGCCGGCACAGAAAATCCTACTGGTAAACCGAACCCTGTTCCTCTCAGATCATTGGTAAATCCGTTACTGACTTCGTATCCTGCTAAACCGTCAATACTATTTTTTTTGATCTTAAAGTGAAATTTCAGCAGATTGGTTGAGATATCACTTTTCCAGTTGGTCTGTGTCTCGCTAATATAACCTCGTCCGTAGTAAGTTCCGGCAGCAAGTGGTGAATAATAATCATGTGATTTGCTTGTGGAGAAACTTCCTCGGTTGGCACTGCTAAATGATAACCATTTAGTTAAATTCCAATTAAATACAAGATCAAAGTCGATTTCTGTGCCTGTATAGTTATGTGATGAGTTTTGAATTGTATTAAGGGGGTTAATATGGTCACGTGAATACCAGTTTTTGGTGCTTTGGTCCACAAACCGCGGTGCCCCTGTGCTGTCATAAGGATTGTCCCAGGGAACATTTAAGTAAGTATAATACATATCCATGTAATCATAGCTCGAACCATAATCGGTATAAATGTTAATTCTGTTTCTTAAGCTGATGTTTTTAGAAAACTGATAATATAAATTTGAGTTTACATTTAGTTTTTCATAGCCTGTATTAAGAAATGTTCCTTTTTGATTGTAATAAGTGACGCTGGTATAATAGGTCAGACCGCTTTTACCGCCACTGGCAGCAATATGGTAGTCTTGTACTAAACCGGGTTTGAATGCATCACCCACCCAGTTATAATTGCGGGATGCCAGAGATGGCGGATAGTCCTTGTAAAATTTAATGAAATCAATTTTATGAAGTTCCGGATCCCTGTATAGTTCCGCCATCTGGCTGTAATACTGGGAACCATTCATCATTTTAAGGTGACCTTGGGCTGCAATACTATATCCCACACTAGCGTCGAAATCTATTACAGGTTTATTGGCCTTCCCGCTTTTGGTCGTTACAATGATAACACCTTGATTGGCGTTGGCTCCGTATAAACCGGTTGCTCCGGCACCCTTAAGAACGGTGACTGACGCAACGTCACTGGGATCATAAGAACCGCCAATGATTCCGTCAACAACATAAAGGGGGCCCAGACTTCCGGGTTTAATCGTGGATACCCCGCGAATACGAATTGATGCACTGGCACCTGGTTCACCGCTGCTGTTGACCACCTGTACACCGGATACTTTCCCCTGAAGCATTTTCCCGATGTCATTTGTAATTTCGGTCTTTAAGTTGCCAGATTTTATAACGGAAATCGAACTGGAAATCTCTGTTTTGGTCTTAGTGCTGTAACCCATTACAACAACTTCATTCATGTTTACGATTCTGGGCTTCAGATAAACACTAATAATGTTTTTTGTCTTCACAACAATTTTCTGTGTTTGATAACCAAGATAAGAAAAGACAAGAACATTCCCTGTTTTTGCTTCAATAGAATATTGTCCATCCAAGCTGGTTGTCGTTCCATTGGTTGTTCCCTTAACCATAATAGTAGCACCAGGGATAGGGTTTCCTTTTTCATCAAAAACTTTGCCCGTAATTTGAGCAGAAGCTGTCGAAAACAGGAATAAACCAATCAAAATAAGTAATAACTTTTTCATTTTCATAAGCTTTTAATTTATTGTGTTTTATCGTATTGATTTTAATTTTCCTTCAACCAAACGAGAAACAGCACCAATGGCTGGCGGAAATACTTTTCTTAAGTCGATTTCACCGTTGTTAGCAAGAACCTGCCGCAAGCTTTTCATAAACATATTTTTTATTTCTGTCGCCACATTCACCTTGCAAATACCCAATGAAACAGCCTTTTTAACAGTTTTACCAGGGACACCCGATCCACCATGTAACACCAAAGGAACATTAGTAGCGCGGGCAATAGATTTTAGTCTTTCAAAATCAAGTTTGGGCTCTTCTTTGTAAAATCCATGTGCTGTTCCGATTGCGACGGCAAGTGCATTTACTCCTGTTTCCTTTACGAATGATGCTGCATCATCAGGTTCTGTATACCCAATCCTATTATGTGATTGACCGAGTTTTGCCACATAACCTAATTCGGCCTCAACATTTATATTGCGGAGTTTTGCCATTTTTACCACTTTCGCGGTTAGCTCGATATTCTTTTCAAAAGATAATTCGCTGCCATCAAACATTACTGAGTCAAATCCTGCCTTAATACACTTTTCAGCAAGTTCCACCGAACCCCCATGATCAAGATGTATCCAACCCTCTACATCATAATATTTTAAACCGGCACGTCCCATGCTCAAAGCAATATCAAGCCCCATATACTCAATAGAACTTTGCGTCAATTGTAATATAAGCGGACTATTTGTATTCTTTGCTGCTTGTAACACCGCTTTTAAGGTTTCCAAATTGTAAAAATTCGTTGCCAAAATAGCTTTCTTGTTCCGCTGAACTTCTTTTAATTTATCCTTTAAAATCATTTCTTAATATTTAATCTCAAAACCAAAAATATCTTTAGCTTTTTGCTTCACGTCATCCTTTGAGCTAAATGCTCCGGTACCCCCTCTTTCGGTTGTATTAATCGCCCCCATAAGATTCCCCATATTCATGCAATAATCTAAATCGTAACCTTTCAGCATTGTACTTATAAAGCCGGCATTAAAACTGTCTCCCGCGCCTATTGCATCTTTTACATTATTGTTTTTGAATGCTTTATAATAAGTAATCTTTCCATTTTCAAATAAGGCAGATCCTTCCGAATCCAACTTAACAGCAGCAATACTGCTGATTCCGGTTAGGTATTTTAATCCTCTTTCAACTTCCGACATTTTAGTAATTGCAAAAAGCTCACTTTTATTGGGCAGAAAAACATCAACAAGGGGTAATAATCTTTCAAAGTCAACATCCCATTTATTTTCCGGATCCCATTGAACATCAAGTGATGTTGTCATTCCGGCTTGCTTCGCTTTTTGGAACAGCTCAACAACATCTTTTTTCATATTATCCTGAAGAAACAGAGAAGAAAGATGCAGGTGCCTTGCTGAGTTAAATGCATTAAGCGGAATATCCTTTAATGAATAATGTTTCATAGCACCGGGAAATGTCACCATTGCCCTGTCTTCACCATAATTCAATGCAATAGAAGCCCCTGTTTTCTGATTCTCTTCAATATCTATGAATTCTGTAGAAACCTTTTTTGAATTTAAAGATGATAGAACAAGCTGTCCAAAATTATCGTTACCCATCATTCCGGCAAATGCTGTTTTTGTTCCTAAAACCGATATATTCGATGCAAAGATAGCCGAGGAGCTCCCCAAGGAAATAGTCATTTTATCGGCAAGTATTTCCGTGCCTATTTCAGGGAAAGATTTTATTTCATCAAGAATTAAATCAACATTTAATTCCCCTACAACCAACAAATCATATTTTTTTTTCATAAACAAAGATCTTACAATCAATTAAATATAATTGTTAAAATCAACCAAATTAAAACTATAAAAGTATTTATCCATTGACTTTTCTATTTTCGAAAGAACAATTTCTTCAGCTTTTATACCATTACTCTCTAAGTTATTGTACAAATTTATTCGAGCAACTTCTACTTCCGGTTTTGTCCAAATATATCGGGAGCATGTTTTAATCAACCACAGTTGCCTGTGCTCATCAAGCGAAGAAAAATCATCAACTTCACTCTGTAAAAGCCATTTTATCCATCTCCCAGAACTAATAACAGTATCCCATAAAATTTGTTTGAAGTTTGATTTTATTACAATTTTATCTTCTTTATACAATTTTCCCTCAATTTCAGTTAACTCCATTAAACCATCGTATTCATTTTCGGTAAATTCAGGACCAACGTTCGCCCCCCCCATACTTACCGGATATTGTTCGGGATTGGATACATTATCAGAGTAATGTCCTTTTATTACACTTCCAAACTTGGCTGCCTCATTTGTCAATACTTTTGCAACTTCCGGATTAAAAACGGTGGTATGTAAATCGGTCCCCACTTTACCAACTACAAAACAAGGCCACACATCGCTATATCCTGTATCTGCCAAACCGGTTTTCAAAAGGGTTAAAAACCTATTAAATGTTTTCATGTCAGCCAATCCGCCATGGATTTCTTCTGTACCAACTTCATAAGAAATTGCAGAGTAATTATTCTCTCGCCTGAATTTTTCTACATAAGCAATAATTTCAACTGTGCGGCTTGCAACAGTTTCAACATTAATTATTTCACCTTTTTTTAGAGTAACATCAACAGTTGGGTCAATATGCAATAAATCATATCCTGCTTTAAGTGCATCAATCATTGATTGCTTAACAAGTTTCATTGTTTCATTGTAGGTCATATCTTTCAACCTGTGCTCATCTTTCAACCAAGGTCCGCCATGGTCTAATGCTATTATAACAGGACTTTTAATTCCCAATGCTTCAGCTTCCTGTTTTATTGTTTTAACAAACTCTTCCTGATTCATCCCGATATAGCCCCTATTACTATCGACCTGGTTGAGGGTTGCCGCAAATATGATGGGTGCATTGCAACGTTTAGCTGCACGTAAGGCTGCTTTTATCACAGTAATAGAGTTCGGACAAGCAGCTAATAATGTTCTGTTGATACCAGTCCTTTCTTTTTCTTCTTTAATGCGGCTGAGTATATGTTCAACAATTGGTAAGCCTGTTGTTTTTTGTCCCTCTTCTCCCAATTTCATTTCAATATATTTTTGGGTTACTATAATTCAATTTTTTTTGGAATATATTCAAAAGGATATATTTTCACCCCCTGTACAACCCGATGTATTGCACCATTGATGGAGGGGTTATCGGGATTGAAACCTTCTTTCAGCGACTTGTAAAAACTGAATAATTGTATTACGACAAGTTCACATAGCATGAGAAAACATTCGTCAAGTTTTTCTTCCGCTTCTGAGAATGTTATTAACTGATTAAGTCCCTTAACATCTATTTTACTTTCAGCAATCCCCATTGAAAAGATGCCGTTGACTTTACCATCCATTGAATTTGCCAAATCGATTTCGTATTGCCTTGAGTAGCTATTATTACTAAAAAAATAAACAATTAAGGTTTTGTCGTTTACAACCGCTTTTGGGCCATGCCTAAAGCCTAAGAATGAATCAAATGTACAAATTAACTTACCATTGGTTAGTTCCTGTAGTTTAAGGTGTGCCTCCCTGGCTAAACCAATAAAAGGTCCTGAACCAAGGAAGACTACTCTTTCAAAGTTGTGCGAAATAACATTTTTGAAAATTGATTCTGCTTTTGCAAAAATACTTTCTGAATAAAGAGCTAATAACTTAATTTGATTTTTCAAAAGCTGTACATCGTTTATCCTAGCTATTAATAATGCTACCAAAGCCATGGATGTCACACTGCTTGTCATTGCTAGCCCTTTGTCGTTAGCAGCTTCCGGAAGTAAAACCTTATATATGTTTTTTAACTCCATTTTCATTAGTTCACCATCTTTATTACAGCAAATTATCAAATTGCTAACATGTGATGAAACTTTTTGCGCATTATTAATTGCTGCAATGCTTTCGGGACTATTACCAGATCTTGCAAATGAAACCAGAAGTGTATTCTTTTTAGGATTAACATACATCTCAGGATGTGTAACTATCTCTGTTGCCGAAACAGCACGCGAGCTTATCCCTGTATATAATTGAAACGGCCCGCTAACCATTTCCCCAATAAAAAACGAAGACCCGGCACCTGTAAAAATCGCCTCGCTATCTTTTGAAAAAATGTATCCATTTAAAAGTTTTTGTATCTCAAACCGCTTCCTTTTTACAAGGTCAAAAATACTCAGCCACAATTCCGGTTGTTGCTTTATCTCATTAATTGTAAAATAACTTACCATATTAATTTTTCTTTTAATACCTTATGTAATATCAATTTTTTTGTTTTTTTTTCTTATTTTTAAAATATCATTCGGCAAATATAACATGTTTTGAAAGTAAATGCAAGTTTTTTTTGATTTATTTTAAAATTTTTATTAGATTTCATTATTTTTATTCAATAGTGTCTACTAAATAAACAA
>CAZRAW010000043.1:0-16828 GCA_964598065.1 uncultured Lentimicrobiaceae bacterium | reverse complement strand
ATCTGCCTTACAAGCAGAGGGTCACTGGTTCGAATCCAGTAGTTCCCACATAAAGGATTACCTCCCCCACGAGATAATCCTTTTTTAATTTCTAATGTTATGTACTATTTCTACATCCTTTTCTCTTCCGGTCGAAACCATTACTACATCGGTCATAGCGACAACCCTGAAGAACGACTTAAAAAACACAATACAAACCACAAAGGTTTTACCGGGAAAACCGGAGACTGGAAAATAGTTTATACAGAACCTTTTGCAACGAAATCTGAAGCTTATGCAAGAGAACGGCAGGTGAAAAAATGGAAAAACAGAAAAGCCATTGAACGACTCATCTCAAAAAAATCAGAAAAACCAAAAGGTGCTTAGTTCTCTCGAAAGCTATCGAAACGTTCAGACCCTTCCGACTTTTCAAGTCGGAAGGGTCACTGGTTCGAATCCAGTAGTTCCCACATAAAGAAAAAGGATCATTTTTTGCAAGATGATCCTTTTTTAATATTAAATCTTCAATGTTTTCCGTTTTTGAAAATCTATTCGGATTGTATAAATTAATTTCTCTTTGACCCTTTTTCAGAGTATCAACGGTAAGCTCACGGAAAAGAGGGCTTGTTTATAAATATTCTGGTAGTCTGGGCTTGAAGAAAAACCCCTGTAATCATTTTTTCTTCCGGTGATGATCGCGTGCCTTTTTATTCATCATTTTTTCCTGTTTTGTGCTGTTGCATTTCTTACTCATACTCTTGCCTTGCATATTCTGCATCATATTCATCATCATCGCATGCATTTGCATCATCATAGCTCCACTGTCTTTGGGCATCATTTTCATCCCCTGCATGTTTTTCATTTGCGTCATCTTACCCTTCATCTGTCCTTTTTGACCCTTCATCATTCCTTTTCCGTTGGCCATATTACCATTTTTCATCATGCGCATCATCATATGTTTCATCATCGCATGCATCTGCATCATCATAGCTCCACTGTCTTTGGGCATCATTTTCATCCCCTGAATATTTTGCATTTGCGTCATCTTACCCTTCATCTGTCCTTTTTGACCCTTCATCATTCCTTTTCCGTTGGCCATATTACCATTTTTCATCATGCGCATCATCATATGTTTCATCATCGCATGCATTTGCATCATCATAGCCCCACTGTCTTTGGGCATCATTTTCATCCCCTGCATGTTTTGCATTTGCATCGTCTTACCATGCATTTCTGCTTTTTTATTCATCATGCTTTGCTTTTGCTTTGCGGAAGAATCCGGCTGCATAGCAGACATTTCCATATTCAACGCGGATTCTCCGGACATATTTATCGGAAAGCTCATTCCGCCTTCGGCAAAGGCGATTCCCGTAAAGGAAAAAACGACCAGTGCCATCACTATTAAAATTTGTTTTTTCATTTCTTTATTTTTTTTAGTTTGTTAATAAATCCCTGGTTTTAATTACTGATTTCTCAGGCGCAAAGCGTTGGAGATAACCGAAACGGAGCTAAAACTCATGGCTGCTGCCGCAATGATAGGGCTCAAAAGAATTCCGAAAAAGGGAAAGAGCACACCGGCAGCAATGGGAACCCCAATAGAATTATACACAAAGGCAAAGAACAGATTTTGTTTTATATTCCGCATCACCTTCCTGCTCAGGTCGTGTGCCCTTACAATACCGTTCAAATCACCTTTAACCAGCGTAATTTCAGCGCTTTGCATGGCGATATCGGTACCGGTTCCCATGGCAATGCCAATATTGGCGAGAGCCAGTGCCGGCGCATCATTAATGCCATCGCCTGCCATGGCTACTATATGTCCCTGATCCTGCAATTCTTTTACTTTGTTGTATTTGTCTTCCGGAAGGCTATCGGCCTGGTAGGCATCGATACCCATTTCGGCAGCGATGGCTTTTGCTGTAAATTCGTTATCACCGGTAAGCATTATCACAGTAAGTCCGGCTTTGTGCAACGATTTTATGGCTGCCGCTGAAGTCTCCTTAATTTTATCAGATACACTCACTATCCCTTCCACATTCTTATCAATAATCATAAACATAACCGTCTGCCCGGATTGCTGCCATTTTTTTGCCAACTCTCCATTCTCTTTCGATAATTTTGCTCCAAAAAATTCAATGAGACGCAAATTTCCCAGTCCAATTTTTTTTCCATTTAGTTTTGCCCTAACGCCCATTCCTGTAATCGCCTCAAAATCATCCACCTCCAAAAGAGGTATATTTTTAGCCCTGGCTCCTTTCACTATGGATTCGGCCACAGGATGTTCGCTGTTCTTATCAACCGAAGCAGCGAGTTGCAAAATTTCATCATCTTTTTTATTACTGTTAAAAGAAGTATAGGACCTCAGAGCAGGCTTTCCTACAGTAAGAGTACCTGTTTTGTCCACAATAACAGTATCTATTTTATTCATTTCTTCTATGGCACCCGCATCTTTCACCAGCACACCTGATTGGGCTGCCCTTCCGGTACCCACCATAATAGACATTGGAGTGGCAAGTCCCAGCGCACATGGGCATGCAATTACCAGTACTGCAATAGCATTCACAAAAGCATACACCAGTGCGGGTTCAGGTCCCCAGAAATACCAGACGACAAAGGTTATAATAGCAGCAGAAACCACCACCTGTACAAAATATTTAGCCACCGTATCGGCCAGCTTCTGTATGGGAGCCCTGGAGCGGCTGGCTTTGTTTACCATCTCAATAATTTGAGCGAGCAGCGTATCCGAGCCCACCTTTTCGGCTTTCATTTTAAAGGTCGTTCTGCCATTAACAGCACCACCGATAACTTTTTCTCCTTTAATTTTTTCTACAGGGATGGACTCACCGGTAATCATACCTTCGTCAACCACAGCAGCTCCCTCGAAAATAGTGCCATCCACCGGCACCTTTTCGCCAGGCCGGATCTGCAGGATATCTCCTTCCACTACATCCTCAACCGGAATTTCCTGCTCCTTTCCGTTGCGAATTACTCTTGCTACAGGAGGAACAAGGTTGAGCAGTGCTTTTATGGCTGTGTTGGTTTTGCTGTGGGCACGTAATTCCAATACCTGCCCCAACAACACTAATGTAAGGATAAAAGCCGCTGCTTCAAAATAGAGGTGAACATAGCCATTGGCATCCTTGAATTGGGCAGGGAAGAATCCTGGGAAAAACATTCCTAAAACACTAAATAAAAAAGCGGCTCCCACGCCGAGAGAGATGAGCGTCCACATGTTTGGCGACCATCTTCGTACCGAATTCAAGCCCCTGACAAAGAAATCCCCTCCTGCATAAAAAACCACCGGGAGAGTCAAAATAAATTGAGTCCACCTCCAAACAATTTCGGGGGCTATTTTTGAGAGATCCAGAAAAGAAACATAATCAGACATGGAAATGAAGAGGACTGGTGCAGAAAGAGCCAGGGCTATCCAAAAACGGTTGGCCATTTTACGATAAGCTATTTCCTCCTCACTTTTCTCAACTCCTTTTTCCGGAACAAGGTCCATCCCGCATTTTGGGCAAGAACCAGGTTTATCACTTTTCACCTCGGGATGCATGGGGCAGGAATATACCACCTGTTTTTTACTTTCCAGACTTACCTCCTTTATCAGGGGCATACCGCAAACCGGGCAATCACCGGGTTGATCGTAAGTTTTGTCACCTTCGCAATGCATGGAACAGTAATATTTATCTGAGGCTGTTGCAGGTTGCGCAGAAGCCATCATTTCGTGCGTATGGGTATGCTCATCATGTGTATGCTCGTGGGATGTCGATGCATGGCTGTGTTTACCGTGCTCTCCCCCGGGTACAACAGGAACCAAATGCATACCGCAAACCGGGCAATCACCCGGCTGATCGTATGTTTTGTCGCCTTCGCAATGCATGGTACAATAATATTTTGTACCATCAGTTGATTTGTCATGGCCTTTGTGTGCCATTCCTTCCTGTGCATGTGCATGGTCATCATGATGATGGTCATGCTTCATAGCTTTTGTAGTTTTCCCGGAAGCATCCATTGGTACCAGATGCATACCGCAAACCGGGCAATCACCTGGTTGATCATAGGTTTTGTCGCCTTCACAATGCATGGAGCAGTAATACGTTACACTGTCTCCTTTAAGATGACCGGCTCCATTTTGAAGTACGGATTTTTTTTTGTTTTTCATTTTTTTCTTTTTTAACTTAAAGAATTACTCTTTGACTATAACCATTGTATTTGTATGGTTTAAATTCTTACACTCACTTTGCTCGTACACTAATAAAGAAAGTCTTTTGACATCTCGTCATATTCTTCTTTATTAATTTCACCACGTGCATATCTTTTTTTTAAGATGTCTATGGCGGATTCTCTTGGAGGCAGGTTATTATACGTAGTCCTACCTGCGAAGGTAACAATAAACCAGATAAACCAGATAAAAAGCCCGAGCATTATAAGGCCGCCTACCCACATAAAGGCCATTCCCCAACCTGATATATTTCCAAAATTCATCATGACTTTAATATTTAAATGATTAATACTTTATTTAACTTTCGTTTTTCAATCTTATCCTATCAAGAGCACATGCCTCCATTTCTTTTATACCACGAGCCTCACAGGACGAACCTTCGGACAATCCTTCATTTTCTTCACAGCAGCTTGCCTCCGGTTTCTTCCATATTCTCGAGTAGTTTAATGCCAGCGTATCAACAGAAACGATGAAAAGGGTGAGAATGATTAGTTTAAGTAACATGGCTTAATTTTTTTTGATTTATACTTTTCCTTATCCGCAGCAGCAATGACCACCTTTCCTGCCAGCCACACCTTTTCTACCAACCGTTTTTCTATTTTCATTTGCGAGGTTTGAAATCAGGCTGCTAAAAAGTCCGCGACTGCGTTTGGCAGGTAATTCCTGAAAATCGAATGAAGCTCTTGACAAAGCTTCTTTGAGAGAGTCAGGGGACTCCAGTTGCGGGTAGTAATCAACATCCACAAAATTCAGCCCCAAATGCAGGCCTTCAACCCCTTCCAATCCGTTTAACTCTTTCAGAACGCCGCTTTCATATTCCCCGGCAATAATCTTTTCCGATTGAAACCGTACCGTATTCAGATAATTTTTCATAGCTTTTAATTTTCTACAAACATAGTAACAAACAGTATTTTAGACGTTACACAATTATGGGAAAGACTTACATGTTTTTTTGATTTATCCGGCATTGGCAAATAAAAAGAGCCTGCTCCTGAACAGTATTCTGTTTCAAGGCAAGCTCCTTTCGGGAATTGGGGACAATCTTTTACAAAGATGCAACCACACGCTTTAGTTTTTCGCTAATCTCCAAGGCAATACCTTTCATTTCTTCATTCTCTACTTCCGCCATCGCTGCAACAGGGTCGATAGAGCTCACCTCTACCTCGTCCCCATTTTTCTGAATGACAAAGTTACAGGGAAGCATAGTTCCGATTTTGTTATCGGCCGTTAGGGACTTTAAAGCGTAAGGCGGATTGCAAGCTTCCAGAACCATGTATTTCCTGAAATCCACGTTTAACTTTTCTTTTAATGTTTTTTGAAAATCAATTTCGGCAATCACACCAAAGCCTTCTTCTTTCAATGCTTTTTTTGTGCGATCAATGGCTTCTTCAAAAGAAGCGCCTGCTAATGTTTTAGTGAAATAATAACTCATGACTTTATTTTTTTAGATGATTAATACGTTTTAAATCATGGAGCAAAATTAATTCATCATTTGGTGTTACATGTTACATAATTATGCTAAAAACTTATACATTTCCAAAATCAGATTTTTAAAGCATCTTGCCGTTATGTTTAGTCGATGACATTAACCGCACCGGTTCTGATCCGGATGGATTTTTCAATGTCCGAAACAAAAATCCAGCCATCACCACTTTTCCCGGTATAACCGTACTTTTTAATCACTTCCGTAAGTATATCCACTCGATTTGCAGCACAAATCAATTCTATTTTTACCACAGTAGAATATTTCTGGACCAGGTCAATAGAGTAACTGAAGGATTCGCTGTCTGCCCATTGCGACAGGGCATTAGCATCAAGGACAGTCATTCCTGCAACACCGGCCATTTCAAGTTTCCGGATAACAATTTCCGCTTGTTCCTTTCTAATGTAAGCTTTAATTTCTTTCATGAGTATATTTTTTAAAGTTTAAAATGGGGGAGAAGAGTTGTGCTCTCCTCCCTTAAAATATTTGGTTATTCCTGCGTAGTTTGTGTTTCTTCATTTAGCAGAGCATGCTCTTTTTTCAGTTTTCTCTTTTTAATGATATAAAACATTGCCGGAAAGATAGTAAGCACCATAATCAGTGTGGTAAAAATACCGCCTACCATAGGGGCTGCAATTCGTTTCATCACATCGCTGCCTGCACTATTCCCAAGCAAAATAGGCAACAATCCGAAAAAGAGCACCATCACGGTCATCATTGTCGGGCGAATACGTTGCACGGCACCGGCGAAGATAGCTTCACGCAAGTCGTGCAAAGTTTTCATTTTGCCATGTTTTACCGCTTTTTCGTAGGCAATATCGAGATAGAGGAACATCACCACACCAATTTCGGCACTCACGCCAAGCAGGGCAATAACTCCCACCCATACAGCTACGCTCGTATTGTAACCTGCAAAATAGAGGAACCATATAGCACCAACCATGGAGAACGGCAATGACATCAGGATAACTCCGGTTTTGGTGAACGACTTGGTATTGAAGTACAGCAGCAGAAACACCAGCAACAAAGTCAGCGGAATAACCAGTGCCAACGTTTTGGCGGCACGTTGCATATATTCGTACTGACCGCTCCACACCAACGAATATCCTGCGGGCAGGTGAATTTTTGCATTGACCGCTTTCTGTGCCCTTACAACGTACGAGCCCACATCGGTATTTTCAATATCTATATAAACCCAGGCGTTGGGACGGGCACCTTCAGATTTAATAACGGGAGGCCCTTTCTTCACAACAATTTTTCCCAATTGATCCAACGGAATATTTCCACCGTGAGGCAGGGAAACCAACACGCGTTTCAGTGCCGGAATGTTTTCGCGGTAATCACGTTGATACCTTAAATTAATCGGGTAGCGTTCCAGCCCTTCCACTGTTTTGGTAACATTCATCCCGCCAACAGCCGACATAAAGACATTTTGCACATCGGTTATTGTGAGTCCATAACGGGCAATAGCATCGCGGTTAATTTCGAAATCGACATAATTACCGCCTTCGGAGCGTTCGGCGTAAACCGAGCGGGTGCCCGGCACATTTCTAACTGCTTTTTCAATTTCTTTCCCAAGCCGTTGCAATACTTTCAAATCAGGACCGCCAATTTTTATCCCTACCGGAGTTTTAATACCGGTGGAGAGCATATCAACCCTCGTTTTTATGGGCATGGTCCAGGCATTGGTAAGTCCCGGAATTTTAATAGCAGCATTCATCTTATCAATCAGTTTCTGCGGGGTCATACCTTTGGGCCATTCGCTTTGCGGTTTCAGCTGAATAGTGGTTTCAATCATCGACAACGGGGCGGGGTCAGTAGAGGTTTCGGCTCTTCCGATTTTCCCAAGAACAGTTTTCACCTCCGGAAATGTTTTGATAATCTTATCCGTTTGCTGCAAAAGTTCGCGAGCTTTGGTAATGGAGATACCCGGCAAAGTGGTGGGCATATAAACCAAATCGCCTTCGTAAAGCGGAGGCATGAATTCGGAGCCCAGTTTTTTGAAAGGAATCCAGGTTCCAGCCAGTATCAGGGCTGCCGCTGCGAGCACAAGCCATCTTTTCCTCATAACAAAATCCACAATAGGATGATAGGCATTCATGAGAAATCTGGTTATCGGGTTGTCCTCTTCCTTTTTCATTTTCCCACGGATAAAATATCCCATCAAAACCGGAACAATAGTAATAGCGAGAATGGCCCCCACTGTCATGGCATACGATTTGGTATAAGCAAGGGGTTTAAACAGGCGTCCTGCCTGTTGTTCCAAAGCAAATACCGGTAAAAAGGATGCCACAATCACCAATAGCGAAAAGAAAATGGAAGGGCCGACCTCTTTAGATGCCTCCATAATGACAGCCCAGTGTGGCTTCTGTTCATTTATTGGCTTTAGTTGATTATGAAGCACGTGCGACTGAGCATTTTCAACCATTATAATTGCTGCATCTGCCATGGCGCCAATGGCAATAGCAATTCCTCCGAGTGACATAATGTTGGCATTGATACCTTGCAAATGCATAATCAACAAAGCCCCTAATGCAGCTATAGGAAGCGTAAAGACGGCGACCAACGAACTACGTAAGTTGAGAAGAAAAATAAATATGATGATAGAAACGACAATCATCTCTTCAATTAGCTTATCTTTCAAATTGTCGATAGCCCGGTCTATCAATCCTGAACGATCGTAAGCCGTTATGATTTGCACATCGGGAGGTAATGACTTTTTCAGTTCGGCCAGTTTTTTCTTAACCCTTTCGATCACTTTCAATCCGTTTGCACCATAGCGCTGGATGACAATACCCCCCACCACTTCACCTTTGCCGTTCCAGTCGGCCAGGCCACGGCGCAATTCGGGACCAATGTCTATGTTCGCCACATCTTTCAGATAGATGGGAGTTCCCGTGGCTTTGTTTACGCCAATGGCAACCATTTCGAGGTCTTTTTTGCTTTTGATGTAGCCCAGACCACGAACCATAAACTCCATTTCTCCCATTTCGAGCAACCGACCCCCCACATCGTTGTTACTGTTTTGAATAGCTTTTTTAATCTTTTCGAGAGAAATGTTGTAAGAAGCCAGTTTTATAGGATTGATATTAACCTGGTATTGTTTGACAAAGCCGCCGAGGCTGGCCACTTCCGACACCCCGGGGACGGCGGTCAGCTCGTAGCGCAAAAACCAGTCCTGAATAGAGCGCAATTGCTGGAGATTTCGTGTTTTCGACTTCAGCACATATTCGTAAACCCAGCCCAATCCGGTGGCATCGGGCCCCAGTTCGGGAGAAACGCCTTTGGGCAACCGACTTTGCATGGAGCTTAAATATTCCAGTACACGGCTTCGTGCCCAGTAAAGATCGGTTCCATCTTTAAAAATAATATAGACCATGGAAAAGCCGAAGAACGAATATCCGCGCACATCAACGGCTCCCGGTACGGAAAGCATTTTGGTGGTGAGGGGATAAGTAACCTGATCCTCCACAATCTGAGGACCCTGTCCGGGATATTTTGTAAAAATAATGACCTGAACATCACTCAGATCGGGAATAGCATCCACGGCGGTATTTTTGATAGCCCATCCTCCGGCGGCAACAAAAACCACCGTGAGAATAATCACCAAAAATTTGTTATTGATAGACCATTCTATTATTTTAGCAATAAAACCGTCATTTTTATTTTCTATAGGTGTCATGTGTTATTTCCTTTATTTTTATTTGAGTTTATTTATAAGAGAGCCCGTGTTTTTCAAATTATTTTTTTGCTGATCGACACGCATTTTGCGAAGTTTCATGTCCGTACGGCATAAGTATCTGTATTGTATGATATTAAATTCCAATCTATAATATCTTCATGAAGTTTATTATCTCCGCTTTTGTCAGTGGCTTTCAAATTAACAGCTTTCTTTTCTGACGAGTTATTACTTTTTTTCATTGTTCGTTTCAACTTTCTTACCAGTTGCCTTTTTCATATCCATACCTTTCATGCTTTTCGTATTCGTTTTCTCCTTTTTAGCATCAGCCTGCTTACTTTGGGTATCATTATCCGTTTTGGAAGATGTAAAACCATTTAACGCAGCACGCAGGTTCGACTCCGAGTCAATTAGGAATTGTGCCGCGGTAACAATACGTGTTCCTGCACGCAAGCCTTTCAGGACCTGATAAAAGCCATTGGAATAAGCGCCCAGCTCAATTTGTGCCGGTTTAAACTTTCCACCACCCAAAGCAATGATAACAGTATTTACCCGTCCGCTGCGTAATACGGCCTGCTCGGGTACAAGAGGGTAAACACCAAGACTTTTCCCTTTGATATAAACCGAAGCAAACATACCAGGCTTAAGCTCACCTTTGGGGTTGGGAACGACAATACGTACCTTGATGGTACGTGTTTTGGTGTCGAGTGTAGGATAAATAAACGAAACTTTTCCTTCATAACTTTTGCCTGGCAGGTAGTCAAACGTTACCAGCGCATGGTCGCCCAGCCCTATTTTAAACAACTCGTACTCGTAAATATCGGCGAGGATCCACAAACTATGCAGGTTGGCAATCTTTAACAACGGCGTTCCCCGGTTGATTTTGGCTCCTTCTTCAACCCCTTTGTACAAAACAGTTCCATCGAAAGGAGCGGTGAGGACAATATATTTCCTCACTTGTTTTGTCTCTTTCAGACGTTGAATTTCCGCATTTGAAACATCAAGCAGTTGCAATTTCCGAATGGCGTTTTTCACTAAATTACTTCTTGCGCCTGTTGACTTCATTGCATTATCGTAGGCCAGTGCTGTCAGATATTCCTCCTGTGCCGCTACCAGTTCGGGCGAGTAAATCTTAATCAGCTTATCGCCTTTGTGCACTTTTTGACCTGTATAATTAATATACATTTTATCAATCCAACCTCCGATTTTGGTGGTAACCACATATTCCTTTTGTTCATCTGGCTGAATAATTCCGTTGGTGATTACTTCGGCATTTAACTCGCCCGCTTTAACCACGGTCATTTTCACATTCATGTCCTGCTGAATTACGGGGTTGATGGAAACCACACCGCTTTCACCCGAAGCATCGGCATATACGGGAACGAGGTTCATTCCCATATTTGATTTGCCCGGATGATTATAAATCTCTTTCGGATTCATGGGTGCACGCCAGAACAGCACCTTTCTTTTTTTAGAGGTTTGCGACTTCTGATTTGTCTCACTTTTCGTGGAGAGGGATTTCTTTCCCATGGCCTCTCCCGCATAAAAATAGTATCCGCCCGCGCCAAGTGCAGCACCGACAACTATTAAAGCTGTGTAGATGAAAATTTTCTTATTCATTTTTATTTATTTTTATTTTTCAATTAATAAGTTAGTTTTGAACCGGTTAGGAACTCAAGTCGTGCAATCTGAATAGCATAATTGGTACGCAGTTTTGCCAGCTCGGTTTTTATTTTCAAAATATCGTCTTCCGCTTTGATTACATTCACAAAATCAATTTTGTTTACCTGATAATCAGCCATGGCAGCCTGATAAGCCTGAATAGTTTGCGGCAGCATGGTTTTGGCCAATAGCTTTTCACGACTGCGGAATTCATTGATTTTCGCATTGATTTTTCCAAATGACTGTTGCAGGATTTGCAGGGAAGAATGAAATTGCTGACCATAATAATCCTGCAAATACCGTGTTTTATTTACCTGCGCTTTTATGTTTCCTCCATATCCCAGCGGAATGGTGACTCCCACCACAAGCCCCAGAAAATCAGGATAATTTATGCCGGTAGTTTGGTTATAGCTCCGTAAAGTATATTGCAGGCCAACTTTAAAATTAGGATAGTATTTTTTTTCGACCTCTTTTTGCTGCAACACGGCCTTGTTTTGGTAGAGTTTAATTCCTTTTAATAACGGGCGGTTGCGGGCAGCAAGCTGTAACAAAGTATCTGTCACAAAAACTTCGTGACTAATGGGCCGAATTCCAGGCGTTACAATAGTAACCCGTTCATCGCGTAGCAGATAGGCATTCATTTGCGACTGCATCGACTGCGCTTCTCCCTTCAACGCTTCAATTTTATCTTTTACGCGGGTTATCTGCACCTCCACCTGAACAACATTTTCAAGGCTGGCCGTACCCACTTCAAATTTCCTCTTTGCAACGAGTGAAATCTGCTTCAGCAATTCCACACTCTCTTTGGCCAGTACTACTTCACGCCGTTTTTCCTGAAGGGTATAATAAAGTATTGCCATTTGCCGTGCAATTTGGTTTTTGAGGTCAGCAATCTCCTGTTTTACAATCAACGTATCCATCGCCTTTACCTCTGCTTTGGCTTTCAGCGCCCCCGGAAACGGGATGGTTTGCGAGAGGTTCAGCGCTGTACCGGTCATGGCTTCCTGCCGGAACGAAAATGTGTTAACGGGCATATTAAGTAATCCGACAGAAAAAACGGGGTCGGGAAGATGGGTTCCGATGGAAATATTTTCCCGCGCCATATTCAATTTCGCATGTAACGATTTGATTTTAGGGCTGACCTCAATGGCCTTCTTTACCAGTTCCTGCAGTGACCCGGTATCCCGGGCCGATAATACTCCCCCAAAAGACAGAAAAGTCGTTAGGAATAGCAATGTCATTGTTTTCATGATATACATTTAATTTAATTTGCTTTGATTTGATTTGAAAAGTAAGAAGGCGGCTCTCTGCTACAAATATATGATTCTTTGACCACAATTCAAACCGGGCAGATAATTCCTTCTATTTCGTGTGGCAAAGTTAGATGAGTACCAGCAGGCTGCTGTTATACAATTTTGGGAAAGAGTTATAGGATTTTTGTTCGGCAGTGTAATTGGATTCCGGCAGCTTTAAAAGAGAGGATTGAAATGGCAGTATGGTAGCTGATAGCAGCTGACGCAAGTGGATGCTTGTATCAGCAGGTAATTTCATGAAATCTTTAAGAGTGACGCCTAAAGCGGGCAGAGGTATAGATGCCTAAAGTGGAAGGATTACGACTGTTAGCAGCACCTATCATATTTTTTTCCCTGGCTCGATTCTTTTAAAAATCTCAAAATTTCCCAATCTGGTCTTCTGGGCAAAATACATTAGTGAAACCCTGATGACACCGAGACCATAAGTAACGCTACGACTAAAGTTTATGGAGGAACCTCCTTCGAAATACTTGGTAGGGCACGTTATTTCCGCTACTTCCCATCCTGCATAAAATATCTGCGCCAGCATTTGGTTATCAAAAACAAAATCATCAGAACAGTCATTGTAATAGATACTCTTCAAGACACGAGCCGAAAAAGCACGGTAACCAGTGTGATACTCCGAAAGTTTTTGGTTCATCATCAGATTCTGGAAAAATGTAAGCCCCCTGTTGGCCACATATTTATACCAGGGCATCCCTCCTTTTAAAGCGCCTTTCCCCAATATTCGCGAGCCTATCACCACGTCGTACACGCCATTGGCAATTAAATAGCACATGGAATGAATGAGTTTGGGCGTGTACTGGTAATCGGGGTGCAACATCACAACCATATCAGCGCCAAGCGACAAAGCTTTGTTGTAACAGGTTTTTTGATTTCCGCCATAACCCTTGTTCTTCTCATGTTCGATAATATGGCGAATCCCCAGATCAGTAGCGACCTGCAGGGTTTTATCATTACTGTGATCGTCCACCAAAATCACATCATCCACAACATCAAAGGGAATCTCCTTATACGTCGGTTCTAAAGTCTGTGCGGCATTGTAAGCTGGCAGTACAACAATAACTTTTTTTTCGTTAATCATTTATGTCAGGTTTGGGTTTGGGTTTGGATTCCGGATTTCGTTTGAAAAAATCAAATCCGTTTTTTTCATAAAGCAAACGAAAAGAGGGATATTGCTTTTGAAATGCTTTTTTTGAAGTAATCTTTGTAACCACATACACAGGTTTGGAAACATCGCCGTTTAACTGCATTTGCCTGCTGACAGCCGACAAAGTTTTCGGAGGCTTTTTGCGGAAATAGAAATACTGTGCATAACTTTTAAATCCCCACACATCAACATAAGCATTCTCTCCGGCATGTTTGGCGTAAAAATCAATGGCAGCATTTTGCGAATAACCCTCCACCTTCGGGGTAATAATAAACACTGCAAGCGTTGTAAAAACCAGAGAAGTAATAAAGATTCCCATTACCAACCTTTGAATATTTTTCCGAAAGAAAAAGAGTGAAATCAGTACTCCGGTTAGCAAAAAGACTCCCAGCAAAAATTCAAGCCCCGACCAGTGAACATTTGCCTGAAGATTGCCTATTGCAAAAGGATCGTGAATCCAACCATCGGCAATTATCCGGTCTTTGAAACGGATAAACAGCTGTAAGGCAACAAAAAGCAACCCCTCAAAAGCAGCGACGGTTATCAGAACGTTTTTGAGCCAGGAAGGAAATTTCAGTTCTCCTTTTATCATTTTGACAATTATATAGGTTGCAAAAAAAGTTATAGGAAAATAACAAAAAGAAGAGTAGTGCACAATTTTGGTTCTCACAATGGTGAACAGAATGAGCACAACCCAAAAACTTATCATCATCCAGTTACGGAAAATCTTTTGCTTATCCGTTTTGTCACGAAATCTTCTGAAAGCAGGAAGCATGAACACCGAGGCCGGGAAAACGCCAAAAAACAAAACTACAAAATGATAAAGGAGAAAACCACCATGGCCTGCACCTTTATGGGAAAACAAATGAATCTGATATTGAATAAAATCCATAATCAGGTAGGCTCTTCCATCGGCAATTTGAAGAATAAACCAAAATCCCCCCACTATCAACAGTGTAAAACCATAAATCAACAGGAAACGCCAGCTGAAAATCTTCTTCCACGACCCGCTCAGGATGAGCCAAATCGAGAGTGAAAGCAGCAAAACAAGTAGTCCCACCGGCCCTTTGGTCATAACGGCCAGCCCTATAAAAACCGCTGACAGAAAAGCATGAAGATACTCTTTTCGCTTAACATGAGATTCCATATACAAAACCATAAAGTAGATTCCGAGAAAAATAAACAGGTTGAACCAAGGGTCTATAATTCCGGAGCGGAAATAGAATTGCGGCAAAATGGAACCGGCATATACCAACACCCATATAAGACCGAAACGCCGGCTAAATAACCTGTCACCAATCAGATACAACACCATGAGCGTAACCACGCCCGCCATGGCATTCGGAAAACGGGCGGCAAATGCGTTCACTCCAAATAGTTTCATCGAAAGTACCTGCATCCAGATAAAAAGAGGCGGTTTTTCCCAAAAGGGATGGTAATTGATTTGAACCGTCAGGAAGTCGTGCGTTTGAAGCATTTCACGGGCCGATTCCGCAAAATTTATTTCGTCCCAGTCGAATAGATGTACTCCCCCGAGAAACGGCACAAACAAAATACCGGCTGCGAGGGCAATAAATAAAAGGTCGATATTCTTTCGTTTCATACTTTATTTTTATGCGACAAACGATTCAATATGGGATAATTATAAAGGTCCCGAAAATAACGGTTAAAATAATAAACGGTTAGAAACATAACAACGGCTCCTGTGAGCGAGCCTGCCAGGATATCCACCATAAAGTGCTCGGAAAGATAAACTCGCGAATAAGCCGTTAGCAGTGCTATTGCCAACCACAGAAACTTTAATGTTCGGTTTTTCGTTATAGAAATCAGCATCACAAAAATACCGAAGGCTGTGGCGGCATGTCCGGAAGGAAAACTGTTGTAGGAATACATGGCAACACCCGGGATAAGATGTAACATGTGGACGCCTTTAAAATAAGCAACAGGGCGTAAAACATGTGGGAAAATCAAGTGTTTTGCCCCCTGTACCAACAGGGTAATCAGAATGTTACCTGTAAGAAAAGTAACCGCATACCGGGCTTTGATAAACAAAAGCACCAAAAACAATACTAAAACCATCCATCCGTTTCCAAGGAAAGTAACATATTTAAAAAAAATATCGAAAAAACCTGTATGCCACTGGTTTATGATGAGATGCAAGTCTGCTTTGGAATAAGAAACCACCAAAAAAACGCCCGTTACGAAAAGGACGAGATACACACTTAGAACAAAGGCATTTACCTTGAAAAAACTTTTCATAAAAAAGAAAATACTTTCTAAAACGATTTAAAATTCCGTTTAAAGCCTGCACGTGCACCGGAATTTTCAATCTGCAAAATTAGGTATTTTTGGGGCACGGCAAAATATGGCGAAAAGGGGCATGGCGCAAAACCGGTTTATTATCTTTCCACATGGTCCAGCGCTTTCCGGTTATATTTTTGCATTCTTTTATAAGCTGTCGGGCTCATACCTATAACTTTTTTAAACTGGTTGGAAAGGTGCTGCACACTGCTGTAACCGGTCTGCCAGGCAATTTCGGAAAGGGTAAGCTCACCATAAACCAGCAATTCTTTGACCTTTTCGATGCGCTGCAGGATGATATATTTTTCAACGGTTGTTCCCACTACGGAAGAAAAAAGATTGCTAAGATAGGAATATTCGAGCCTTAAGGTACGGGACAAATGTTCAGAGAAATTGATATATCCGTCAATCTCCTTACCATGATGGATATACCGGATAATTTCCGTTTTCATCTGCTCAACCAACTGACTTTTCCTGTCATCGATAAGTTCAAAACCAATGGATTGCAGATTTCGATTCAGCTTCTCAAGGGTTACAGCATCCGGATCGGACTCAATTACAGCTTCTCCGAGTATCACGGAAACCGGTTTTAAATCTAATTTTTTCAGCTCGCTTCTCACAGCCATATTGCATCGACTACAAACCATATTTTTAATAAACAGTTTTTTAACTTCGACATCTGCCATTTTAGTAATTTTTTAAATAGACAGGATAAAAGTAAAAAAAATTCCGGTTATGGAAACACAAAAAAATAAAAGCTGCGAATAAACCGATTCCATCGGCTTTAAGTAGGGTCTGCTGAAAAACGCTTAAATTATTGATGTATAAATTATTATATTGATTCTTAAAGATAAAAGTGCATGGTTTTCCGGCAATTTTATTAAAAACACGTGCATTTATTATAGCCACAATTTCAAAATTTAAGCGCTCAGCTGCACGCCATCTTTGTATCTTGTTCAGTTCGAAGTATATGGATACATCTTCACTTCACAAAATCCAAATCTGACGCACATCTGAGCTTTTCAGCAAACCCTAA